>CAZPFM010000164.1:0-6176 GCA_964585845.1 uncultured Bacteriovorax sp. | reverse complement strand
TCTCGGCACCGCGATCATGATCGTAGGTCGCACGAGTTGAAGATTATCCACGAGCTTTTCGATGGACTCGGCATAGACAGCTTCCGAACCAAAAACGAGAGGAAGAAAAGAGTCTGTACGTCCCAGCACGTGGGAGAGGGGGAGAAAGACCAAGGTCTGGTCCTGGTGATTGATAGCACCCTTAATGGTCTTTTCAATATTACTCAACATAGCGACAAGGGCTTCTTGGGTGATGACTGCACCCTTCGGCTCCCCGGTAGTCCCGGAAGTGTAGACGATAGATGCAATCTCTTCCCCCTGACCTTCGGAGATGAAGTTTTCGAGGATATCCGGATTGGCCTTAATCTCCTCAATGCCGAGTTTCGTGAGATCCGCATAGGAAATCAGAGGCAGGGAGTTGCGGATTTTCTTTTGGCTCTCTTCGCTGATTTCCTGAATGGCAATAATGAGTTTGAGATTTTTAAGTTTAGAAAGGAGAGGAGTGATTTTATCAAATTGCTTATCGTTTTCTAAAATGAGAATGGAACTGTCAGAGTGCTTGAAAATATATTCAACTTCTTCAGTGAGATAGGAAGGATAGATAGGGACTAGGATGCCTCTTGCCGAAAGAACTGCCATGTCCAGGAGGTGCCATTCTTTGCAGGTCTGAGAAAGGAGGGCCACCTTCTCTTGGGTGGTCATACCGAGTTTTTTAAGAGCAGCGGCGAGAACCTCTATCTGAGAATAGTATTCTTTAAAAGTGATGTGCCTAATCTCGTTGTTTTCAATCCAACCGATGGCATTTTTTTCGCTCGATTTCTCTAAGCGGATCTGAAGTAATTTTCCTATCGTCTGAGGCATAGTCGCATCTCTTATAAATTTTGCCGGTGTGAATCAAGTCTCTCTAAAACCACGAGGTTAACTCCTCAGAAGATGGGTACGCATCCTGCAGTGTGAGAGGCATGAAAAATATTATCATTGTTTCAAAATGTACTCGAGTCATCAAGTTGAATGAATCAAGTACTGAGTGTCATTTTCATTTCAAAGGGGTCTGCGGTGGTGAATCCCTCCGGAAGGTTACTCTTTTATCCAGAGGAGATCATAAAATCCGCAAGGGCATTGAGTATCTCATGTATGTTCGGTTTCATTCCTGTGAAGCGGGAACTCTTAGAGGAGAGATTTTGAAGGCTAAAATCCTGGATGATTGCTGGGATCGGTCTTAATCAACACTCACTGCGACGTGATCGCCGATCATGAATTGATCAAGTTCGAGGACGGGGCGCTCTTCGACATACTCATTGAGAGAAGCAATACTTGCCTGTTCACTGGCATGAATCACCTTGAGGGTGCCGACTTTCACCTTGTAGTTCACGCGCTTTTTATTGTCGTAGGGATTCTGGATAGAGATAACCCGGAAGACATCGAGGACGGAATCTTTTTTGATCCCCTGACTGCTGCCCATATTCACGTAGTAGTTTTTCTTCAGGACTTCATTCTCGACACCCATGGAAAGATCCTGGGCCATAGAAAAAATGACGTAGGATCTGGCATAGATCGATGGAGAGAGAGTCAGGATGAGAAGAAAAAATAATACTTTCATTGAAGCCTCGCAGGTGTCTTCAATGATTCTTATCGTAGTCTTGGTAGGAAAATTTAGCCCGGTCCACCTCTTGAGCGAAGTGGTCGGGCTTTAATTTCTATTGTGGCTTAATTTTTAGGTATTTAACGTAGTTATAAATGATATCGGAGTAGCGGAAGTTATCCACATAGGGGTGATAAAGGGTGGAATTCCTCGAATAATACTGCATGATCCAGGGAAGATCAGCGTTAACCATCGTCTCCATCTTGGCCATGAGCTCATACTTCTGAGGGCCATCTTCCATGCCTCGAAGCTCATTAAAGAGCTTATCAAACTCCGGGTTATCATACTGAGAGTAGTTCGGATTTGGTGCATTCCTGGAAAAGAGGGTCTGAAGAACATTCTCCGCATCTGGATAGTCCATCACCCAGCCACCCTGGAAAAACTGGAGTTCGCCCTTGCGGGCCTTGTCTAAAAACGTTGGAAAGGTCTGAGTCCGGACCACCACATCCACATTAATGGCCTTGAGTTCCTGGGAGATGAATTCCCCCATTTCTCTTTTGCGCGTATCTGTTCCTCTCACATCGTAGAAGAGTTGAGGAAGACCTTTTCCATCCGGGTAGCCGGCCTTGGCGAGATATTCCTTAGCAAGTTTGAGGTCATACTTGTAAGGCAACTCGGCCGAAGGTGAGTAGCCAGGAATTCCTGGAGGATAAATGGAGTTCGCTTTCTGGTGAATATTAAGGGTGAATTTTTCAATGTACTCATCCATGTTCACAGCGTGAGCGATGGCCTTGCGGAGATTGAGATTTTTTCCAAAGAGAGGATCCTTCATATTAAAGGCTATCCACCAATAGATCAGGGTCGGGGAGAGCTGCATCTGAACATTGTCCTCCACGAGCTCTTCATTGAGTTTTCCTGCATCGTTAAGAGCGACATTGTGGTTATTGGACAGATTGAGCATGTCGATTTTTTTTGCCCGGAAATTGAGCCAATCTGTCTGCGCCTCTTTGATCACCACGAGTTTGAGTTTTTCAATAAAGGGCAGTTTCTTTCCTGCATCTTTCAGAAGACTTTTCTCATGGGCGTAACGGTCACCTTCACTAGGGTAGACGCTATTTTGATAGTCCTTATTCTTCTCAAGGAGAATTTCCTGAGTCGGGTGATAGCTTGTGATCACATAAGGACCGGTGCCCACGGCTTGCATGGCAAAATCATTCTTGGAAGTCTTGATTGCCTCTTCGGGAACCGGTGAGGTGAGAGTGATGGAGAGTCCCCAGAGAAGCTGAGGGTAGGGCTTAGTGAGTTCAATCACAAGGGTTTCATCGTCAGTTGCTCGAAGACCCGCCACATCGGTTTTAAAGAAAAGATTGATGTCTGTTCCGACTTTATCTCTCCATTCATTAAGACCCTTCACTTTAGAGTCAAAGAGCCACCATCCCTGAGACTTCGAGCCTTTGAAAGCGAGACGTTTAATCTGGTTCACGAAATCCTGTGCTTTGAGGGTGCGACCAGGAGGAAGTAGGGGGGAATTGTGATACTTCACACCCTTTTTAATTTTGATGGTGTAGGTGAGTCGATCCCGGGAAATGGTTGGCATGGACTCGGCGAGAAGAGGTCGAAGAGAGTAAGGCCGCTTGAGGTATTCGAGTTCATAAAGTGTCTCATACACTTGAGCTACCGGAACATAACAAACAAGATCGAAGCAATTGGCCGGATCGAGAGTGCTCACTTCCTGAGGGATGGAGAGGACCAGATCATTGGCCTTTTTCTTTTCTTTCGTGCAGCTCAGGGAAACGAAAAGAACTACGGCGAGTAAGAGAAATTTCATCACTTCAGGGCTCCTTCGACAGCGGTCAATAATTCATTGAGTTTTCCGGCGCTTCCAGATCCCTGGGCATTATCCGGTTTACCGCCTCCGCGGCCTTCGACGATGGGCATGACTTGCTTTAAAACTGAAGAGCAGTCGATGTCCTTATTGGAACGATTTGTTTTGAGTATGAATGAGGCCCGCTCACCGTCCACGGCGTAAAGGAACAGGACACCCTTAGGATATTTATCCACGAAGATGTCACCGAGCTTACGCATATTTCCCTGATCCGCCGAAGGGGCCTTGGCGATAGTCAGGGTGTGGCCTCCCTTGATGGGTTTCTGGGTATCAAAGAGATTCTGCGATTCGAAATTTTGAACCTTATCGTTGAGGGCTTCGATTTGCTTATTCTTATCTTTTAAATCGCTCTGAAGAGCCGAGAGCTTTTCAAGAACCCTCTCTTCTTTAACAGCAAAATTCTTTTCGACCTCAGAGAGAATCTTGGAGCGGTTTAAGAGATACTCGATCGCGGTAGTGGAAGTGATGGCTTCGATTCTCCGGATCCCGGAAGCCAGAGAAGTCTCGATAAGAATTTTAAAAAGACCGATCTCGCCAGTATTATCGACGTGGGTTCCTCCGCAAAGTTCAACGGAGAAGTCTCCCATCTCAAGAACACGGACTTCATCGCCGTACTTTTCCCCAAAGAGGGCCATGGCCCCTTTCTTAGTGGCTTCATCCTTTGACATGTTAGTAGCACTAACTGAAAGCGAAGAGGCTACGGCGGAGTTTACGAGGTCTTCTACGCGGCTGATCTCCTCTGGCTTGAGTGCTTCTGAGTGAGTGAAGTCAAAGCGCAAACGATCCGGGCCCACGGAGGAGCCGGCCTGTTTCACGTGTTCCCCTAAGACTTTAATAAGAGCAGACTGAAGCAAGTGAGTCGCAGAATGATTGCGCTTGGTGAGTTCGCGCTCTTCGTGATTAATCTTTAAGGTGTAGGTCTCACCAACTTCGAGGGCATCGGCATCCTCTGAGATGTGAACATGGAGTCCATCCACAGGCTTCTGGGTGTCGGTGATAGAAGCGAGTTTTCCTTCTTTGGAAGTGATCTCACCGGTGTCTCCAACCTGGCCACCGCCTTCACCGTAAAAAGGAGTCTTGTCAAAAACAAGATAGAACTTTCCGTCGATCTCTTCTTTGGCCAGAAGTTTCGCGGCACCGAGCTTTTCTGTGTAACCCGTGAAAACGGTCTCACCGAATTTTTCTTTAATGCCATAGAAGACTTTGAGGTTGTCTTCCTGGACTTTAAACTTCGATCCTTTTTTTGACTGCTCTTTCTGACGGGCCATGGCTTCATCGAATCCCTTGGTGTCGAGCTCAAGGCCCTTCTCACGGAGAATGACTTCAGTCAGATCCAGAGGAAAACCAAAAGTGTCGTAGAGCTTGAAGGCGATTTCGCCGGAGAGCTTATCACCTTTTTTAAGTTTGGAGAGTTCATCGCCAATGAGAGAGAGACCTGTATCCAGGGTCTTTCTAAATTTTTCTTCCTCAAGCTTCAAAAGCTTTTCGGCCAGGGCAGAGTTGTGGGCATTGTCCGGATACTCTTCGCCAAGGGATTCGAAAACTGCCGGGATAAGCTTATAGAAGGAGACATCTTTAAGACCTAGAAGGGAGAGGTGGCGAACGGCCCGGCGGATGATCCGGCGGAGAACATAGCCTCGACCTTCATTGGAAGGAATCACTCCATCGGTGATGAGCATCGTGGTTGAGCGAATGTGATCGGCCACAACCCGGAAAGAAGACTTAATTTCTTCAGATTTCTCAGTGTAATAATTTTTCCCACAGAGTTCACCGATTGCTTTCATGATGGGCTCAAAGATATCTGTGTCGTAGTTGTAGTACTTGCCCTGAAGAGCAGCAGCCACACGTTCAAGACCCGAACCCGTATCCACAGAAGGCTTTGGAAGAAGCTTGCGCTTAATCTCATCACCCTCTTTGTATTTTTCAAACTGCATGAAGACAAGGTTCCAGATCTCTACGTAGCGACCTTCATCATCGATTTCCTGGTGTCCATCTGGAACGCCAGTAGAGAATTCAGGACCGTGATCGTAAAAGATTTCGGTACAAGGGCCGCAAGGGCCAACATCCCCCATTTCCCAGAAATTCGATTTATCACCGAGCTTATAGATTTTCTCGCGAGGCACACCCATGTCCCGGTGCCAGATCTCGAGAGCTTCATCATCAGATTCATGAACCGTAATGAGGAGCTTTTCTTTCGGGATCTTCAAATCCACCGTGAGAAGTTCCCAGGCAAAACGGATGGCTTCTTTTTTGAAATAATCCCCGAAAGAGAAATTCCCGAGCATCTCAAAGAATGTATGGTGGCGGGCGGTGAAGCCCACGTTTTCCAGGTCATTATGTTTTCCACCGGCGCGAACGACTTTTTGAATCGTTACTGCCCGACGGTTCTCTGGATTGGCCTTGCCCGTGAAATAATCTTTAAACTGTGCCATGCCGGCCACGGTAAAAAGAATCGTGGGATCGTTGTGAGGAACAAGGCTCGAAGACTTGTGCTTTTGATGACCTTGCTTAATAAAATAATTGGAAAAAGCGTTACGGATTTCCTGGGCGCGCATGGGGTTTCCTTGACCGAAAAAGTGAATCAGCCAAGGTTATCATAGGGGCCTATTCAGGGCCAAGAGTTTGCGGTGCGAAAGAGAAGAGTTGGGGCACCGCGCTTTTTAGAATTTAAAAGAATGGGCCTCGAGGTTTGGCTCAACTTCTGGGGCAATGGCCACACTCTGGCGGACA
>CAZPFM010000163.1:0-6179 GCA_964585845.1 uncultured Bacteriovorax sp. | reverse complement strand
CGGAACTGGGACAGATTGCTCTCTATCAGCACGAGCTTGCTAGTGGAGAAGGTTTCCCACGAGGGATTAAAAAAGGTCTTATCTCGAGTTGGGAAGCTGTTGTTGTGCTGGCTTCATCCCTGGTTGATATTGAGGAAGCCTTCGACTTCGAGACCAGTGTTTTAAAATACCTCACAAGCTTCAATAATCAAAAGCTCGAACTTTTACCGGTAGGTAAAAGCTATAATAAGCTTTGCGGCGTTCTCGGATTCCTTGAATCTGAAGAGGAGACTGGATCATGAGTCAGAAAGTGACTCCGACCATTCTCAATCTCTGCGAGTCCCTTCCGATGGGACTCGAAAAGTATTTTACCTCCAGAAAAATTAAACTCTCCCAAGTGGACGACGGCTCCCTTTCTCATATCCTTTGTCAGAATGGAGAAGATTTCAGCGCTCTGATTGAGAAATACAATACGATCGAAAGAAAGATTAAGATAATCTCTCTCTCTGAAGTTTCTGATCGCCTGAGTTTCTTTAAGGCCGGTGGGGAGCTGATCCTGAACCCGGATTGGTTTGGCTCCGAACTCGGGGAATTCATTCTGGATAAATTTTTCCAGGGTTTTTCCGGAGTGGAGATCGGCGACAGTTATCCCAATTTTGTAGAGCTCGGTCACTTTCATGTGATCAATCCCTTCAGTACCGGCGACCATCTGGATCGAATGGTTTACGAAGCTTTCAAGTCCGGTTACCCCGCGTTCCAGCTGAAAACATTCTTTGACCATCTATTGAACTACCTGACCGTTCTTAAGGCTTCTGAGAAGATTGGTTTCCCCGTTGAGTTCGGCTATGGAGCCTTCGGAGAGGTCTTCGGGATGCAGGCGAGCTTCTTTTCGGAAGCTTTTGGCCAGGATGATTTTTTGACTGCTCTCGAAGATAAAGAATCTCAGACAAGTCAGGCGCTGCGGATTGCGATGGACTCCTGCGGCTTCTTTGATTTCACTGTGCTCCAGGAAGTGAATAAAATCGTCGTGACTGCTCTTTGGACGAAAGAAGCCGGAACGAAGGGAAGTCTTCTTCTCAACACTCTTGAAAAATCCTCCTCCATGGGACAGTTCCCACAGAGTTCGGCAGCGACCATAGTCTCATCTCAGAAAGAGATTGAGGAACTTCCTATCCGTATCTCAGGATCCGGAGAGGTGGAGGCCGAGGAAGTTCAGACCATCAAAGGGATCAAGGAAGAAAAAGAAGCAAGTACCGTCGTCAAAGGTGGTCCTGCAGAAAAAGAGACGAATTCTCTTGTAAAGGGTTCCAAGACTGAAGAAGAAAAAGCTCAGCTCATCAAGGGCTCTAAGGAAGAGAAGCCCGGCGAGATGAAGCTGAAATCTCTCGGGGGCCTTCCAGAGGAGAAGGGAGATCTAGGTCTTAAGCACCTGGGCGCCAACACTGCTGAGATTCAGAAGTTAGAAAAGCAACTTGCTGCCAAGGAAGCCATCATTGCCAAGACGATGGAAAACTTCAACGCTATGGTGGCCGCCAAAGATAAAGAAATCGAAGAAATAAAAGAATCCAAAAATCTTGGGGAAATGATCGCCCGTGCGGTCGCAGAGAAAGAGCGACAGTTTAACGAAGAACTCGAACGCTCCCGTAAGGAAAATGATCTCCTCAAGGGGAAAATGGTCACTCTCGGTAATGAACTTAAAACTCAGAAGGAAGCTCAGAGTCGTTTTCATTCACTCGGACAGGAAGCAAAACAGAAAGCTCTCGAAGCTGCCGGCGATGGCGAAGATAAGGAATTGCGCAGACTCGAACTCGAACTCGAACAGAAAGAAAATCTCTTTAAGCAAGAGATAGAGAAGCTCACACGTCAAAACCTGAATAAAGATTCTATGCTCACCCGTCTCAAGGAAAGCACCCAGGCGGCCCTGGCAAAGAAGGAGAGTTCTCTTCAGGATCTCCAGACCCGGGTCAATGAACTGACTCTTTCAAAAGGTAAGTCCAATCCTAAGCTTGACTCCATTATGGATAAGGCCGAAATGGAGTTTAAGGATCTCGGTTCCAAGAAAGACAAGACGGATCTCCATACGGAAAGCGAACTTAATCGCGCCGCCCGCGAGAACGAACTCTTAAAGTCCAAGATCTCCACTCTTTCTCAGGAAGTCATGATCCTGCGGGAACAGCTTGTTAAAACTTCTCCATCTCATAAGTCAGAAGCTGAGATCGAGAATCTCCAGAATAAAAGTACCCTTAGGGACGCGGAAAAAGATATTGCTTCAAAAGATTTCATGCTCGAGAAGAACCGTGAGGACTTTAATCGTAAGCTTGAAAAGAAAGAAGAAATTATCCGTGAGCTTCAGCAGAGAAACAATGAGCTTCTTCAGAAAAATGCCGAGAACACAGGTCAATCTGGTGAGATCGTGCAGCTTGAGCGTCAGATTCAGAATCTGACTCGACTCAATGATTCTTCCAAGGCCAAGGTTTCCTCCCTTCTGGCCGAAATCGAAAGCCTTAAAACCGGCGGAAGCTCTGATGACCCGAAACGACTCCAGATGATCGTGAACCAGAATAAGGTCATGATCGATACATTAAAGCGTGACCTCGCTAAGGCCCAGGAGCGCTCAAGTGCCGATAATGGAACGATCCTGAGTCTGAAAAACGAAAAGACCAAGCTTGAACAAGAACTGAAGAAAGTGGCCCTGAATAATAAAGTGGATAAGGTCCAGGCAAACCTTGATCAGGAAGCTAAGAAGCTTACGGTTCAAAATCAAATGCTCGAAGCCCAGCTCAAAGAATCCCAGAACAAGGTGAAAGAGTTTGAGGCCAAAATCGTCGAGCTCATCAAGGCCCAGAAGAATGCACCTGCGGCCGAAGACCCACAAATGAAGACGAAGCTCACGCAGCTAGAAGCGTCGGTGAAAAAGCTTGGCCAGGACCTATTGATGGAGCGCAATCAGGTGGCAGACGCTAAAAAAGAGATCAATAAAGCCCGTTTGGAAAAGACCGCTCTTCAGAATCAGCTGGATAAATTGAAGAAAGATCTCGAAAAGACAAAGGCGGCGCTGCCCAAAAAGGGTGGCCGGGCCGCTTAATTTCCTTGCCAAATTCCCTCTAACTCGCCATAATCACACTTCACGCATCGATGCCCGGTTGGTGGAATTGGTAGACACGTTAGGCTTAGAACCTAATGCGCGAGCGTGGGGGTTCGAGTCCCTCACCGGGCACCATCAAAAATGCATGAAACTTAAAAGCCCAGGCCTCGCGCCCTGGGCTTTTTTTATTTCTCAACATCAGTGTTAATCAATTGCCGGTTTTTCTTAAAACCCGAACCCCACCGTCAAGTCATAGCAACTTTTCTTTCCCTGAGGGAAAAGCACAGAAAATACTTTCATCTTCGCTACCGGACGCGTAGAAGTTTTTTATAGATTCAGGCAATCCCTGACCATGAAACCACAGATTCATTTGAAGTTCTTTTTTAACTCTCGCTTCAGTATTCAGATAAATGCCTTTGATTTTTTTTCTATGAACATGGTAATCAGTGGGTCGAATTGAAGAAAGACATTCAGAGACTTCAAATAACTTTCCCGAATTGTAGTTGGACGATTCTTTGTCTTGTGAGTTGAGAAGTGACTCTTGAACTTGTTGAGCATACTGTTTGAGAGCTAAGTTCATATCTCCCAAGTAATTTTCATTTATATATCTTTGCACATCATCTCTAATTCCATCATTATCCGAATCGATCCCTCCCAAAGTCATATTATTAACTTTAGGATCAGGGACCGGGACTTCAAGAGAATTGTCGATCACGAATCTTACAAAATCATGAAAAATTCTTCTAAAGATGTGTTCACGCTTAGACGTGTCTTTAACTTTTACGTACAAGCGATAAAAGCCAGGAGGAAGTTTAGAAATCGGAATATGCAGTTCTTTTTCATTTACTATTTTGGCATCAGAAAAATCTTTTTGTTCTTTGTTCAAATCCCTCGTATTCACTAGCTTCACCTTCACTTCCATGATCTTCATCTCCATGGGGACCTCTAGTCTGAATTTTGCTAGTGATTCCTTAACCGGTGAATTAAGGGGAATGACGTCAAACGCAGACTTTTGGAAGAAAGGCTTGATCTTCTTTTTATTAATCCGGTGCGGAGCCTTGGTATCCTTAGAAAAGTGATTGTTTTTAGTGTGTTTATTACTCATGGCCAATGCACTGGATACTAGGAGAAGAGAGAATGATGACAAAAATTGTGATTTCATCGTTTCCTAGGTCTACGCTTGATTATCGACATAAGCGTTTCATAGGAGCAGTTAATTTTTTTTAAATTGACCTAGATTCAGTTAAACAGTCTATGTCGTTATAAGCTCATTGAGATTAATACTTCGTCGAAAGATAGGTCCCGATCTTCTGAACCTGAGCATTACTCAGTCCCTGGGAACCATCCAGCACCCAGACTTCGGCAATCCTGCCATCAAAGCTTCGTCCAAGAAATGGACTTATCGCTAATTCAGAAAAGAAAGTCACAGTCAGGACCTTCGTTGAGGTTGAATCATAACAACTCGTGCAGTTTAACGTCCATCCACTGAAGCCACCGTTACCAACAGCATAGCGGGTAAACGTTCCGAAGTTGAGATCGTTTCTATTGGCGAGCATTAGACCGACTGATCCGTTGGAGAAAAGGTCAGCATTGACTGGGTCTGTGCTGGCCCTGAAAGCAATGACCACCGTCTTGATCGAAAGGCCAGGAAGGATCAAAGAGGAGAAGCCGTCGAAGTCTGCAGAAGCGTTACTTAAGAGACCTCCGTCGCTGGAGATTTTCGTAACAGAGCCGGAGTTAGCACTTGCGGAATTTCCAGCAGAAGAGAGGTCAATCAGAGACGAAATGATGCTTCCGTTGGCTCCGGGTTGGGTGGATACGTCTAACCAAGAGATCACTTCGGAGTAGATCACTTTAATTGTCGAGAGATCTCCCGGGGTGAAACTGAGATTTGCATCGTAGTTTAAGTTATCTCGGAGAGTCGCTCCGTTGAGTGCCAGAGTTGAACCTGAATACGCAATTCCACCTGGATCAAAATGATTGGCAGTGAGTGCTGAAGTCGTGAAAACGAGATTCGGAGACCCTGAACCTGAAGCGTAGGTGGCATTTAAGAGGACTCCTCCGATGTCGAGGGCAAAAGAAGGATTACCTCCCGTCACCGTGACATTTTCATCGAAGGTGACTGTAAATGAAAGGGTTTGTCCTGAGACCATTGTCCCCGCCGTTGGCGGAGTGATGCTCAAAATAACCGGTCCTCGCGAGTCGACCAAAACAGAGGCGAAGCTGGTAGTGGATAGAGTGAGATCGGCATTATTGGTAGAAGCATCACGAATGGTACCAGAGTTCAGAATATGACCCGTTACCTGAATACCATTTTTATCGTTAAGACCTGTCTCAGCGGTATAGCGGTATAGAGCGCTATTAGAACCAGAGCCTGAGACGTAGGTGGCGTATTTAGTCGTGCCACCGATGTCGAGGACCAGCTGTGGGAATCCAGTGATGGTCACAATCTCTGAATAGGTAACAGTAAAGTCCAATTGATCAGTGTCAGAGTAGGTGCCGGCCACCGGCCCAGAGATGTTAGTGACCGTAGGAGAAACCCCATCGACGATGATGCCTGAAGTATTGGGAGCGGTAAAAGTATTAGAGAGGTTATTCCCCACTGAGGAATCGGAGATGCTCGCTCCACTCAAAGTAAATGAGCTGGCCATGGCTATCCCATTGAGGTCGAGATCATTGTTCCCGACGGTATAAGAAAAGAGAAGTGAAGAGCTTCCCGAACCTGAAACATAATTGGCGTTCTCCGGGCCACCAGAGCCAAGAGTGACCACCCAACTTGGATTTCCAGTGACCGTCACTGGTTCAGAGAAATTCACAGTAAAGGAGAGAACAGAGCCCTGGTTATAGGAACCATTGGCAGGAAGATTAAATGTTGTGACGGTGGGAATCGCTCCATCAATTTCCACGCCGGATGTGTCGGTGGCAGGAACAGAGCGATCAGTGATGTCATTGAGGGCCACATCCTGAATCGTTCCTCCGTTGAGGGTTGTTCCTACAGAAAGAGTGGTGGCAAGATTGGAAGCATGGTCTGAGGATTGCACTCGGTAACGGAATCTTTTCACCGTTGGAGAAACGCTACTAACATAATTGGCCGTGCGGGCAGTGGAACCGACTG
>CAZPFM010000162.1:0-6180 GCA_964585845.1 uncultured Bacteriovorax sp. | reverse complement strand
CCTGTGGAGTCATCCCCGGAACCCAGTCAGCTGTGTCTACATCCCAGAAGGCGAACTGAATGCAGTTTTCTCCCATCATTTCCTTTGAGAGTGCGAGAAGACTATTCATGTGGTGATAGGAATGGGAATTCCGGTAAGATCCATAGGCGCCATAAGGAAATCGGTAGTAAATACGATCCAGACGATGTCCCGCCTTCCCATAAATCTCTGACAGATCCTGAAGAGAGCGACGAAGGGCCCCTTTCCAGATGAGTTCAGGCTGATCAGTTGATCGGGAGTGATCAGGTCCATGGGTGGCAACGATATGCCCCTCATCGAGCATGCGTTTAATTAAAGGCAAACTTTGATCATTAACCTTGTCGGTAAGAATGAAGAAGGTGGCACTCGTCGAATGCTTTTTTAAGATATCAAGCAGCATGGGAGTGAGATCCGGGTGAGGACCATCATCAAAGGTCAGACTGAAACTTCCAGTGCGGTAGAGTGAGAGAGCACGGTATGGTGAAAGTCCCCGATCAGAATCAGAGTAAGAACGATCTTCAGGATATTGCCAGACTTCTTCAGCACCAGCAAAAAGCTCAAAAGACATCATTACGATTAACAGGAGAAACGCCATTCACTCACCTCTTGGTCTGGAGAAAAACATACGCCATGATGAGTCGAATAGGCCATTATTTCTTGCAGAGAGAACGGGTGGCCACTTCCTCGAATTTACAGACAGAATTGATGGTTTCCTGTTGGGATTTCAGGGCCTCATCAGTCACTTCCCTGGCCCTGAGAGTGAGATTTTTCTTTGCACCATCCCGGAGAATTTGACTCTCAATGCCGATATGATTTTCATCAAAAGATGAAAGGAGCTCCCAGTTCCGGGAAATCCTTTCCCCTCGTGCCCTGAGAATGATGTCCTGAGGATGGAGATTTTTATTGGGGGAGTCTTTCATAATTTTTTCTACCTGAAGCCCACCTTTGAGATCCTTCACCAGATGCTTCATCTCGGCCGCCGATACTTCCCGGAGAATTAGCTCTGGCTCAAAAACTTTACTCACGCATCGGAAGAGAACCTCATAGCGCGGGTAAACCAGGGTCTCACTCCAACTCTCGGAGGAAACGGTATTGATGCCTGCAGAAAATCCCACCCCAGAGTAGCGGCTCCAGAAAGGTGAGTAACCGTAGTAGTAAGAAGGAAAACCATAGACATTGGATGAGGAGCGGGTCACTTCCTTTTCCGAAGTCTTATCTAAAACACCCACGATCTGGGTCAGGGGTACCCCTCTCTCATGGCATATTTCAATGGCCCGGAAGCGAGCGAAGGCTTCGGCATCTTTTCTTTTTGTAAAACGATTTCCTTGAAAGACAACAGAGTCGAGACTATCGGTGAATTTTTCAGACGAGTAACCTCCCCGTTCATCCTTATCATAGGCCTGATACTTTGTTCGCTCCTGACTAGAGCAGGAAGCAAGGATGAAAATGAAGAAAAGAAAACAAAGTCTGCTCAAACCTAAAACTCCGCAATGTGCTGCTTGATTTTTTTTCCGTGTTTAGTAGCAAAATACATCGCCAGAGGGAAAGCGACCCAGAAAAAGATGACAATAACCGAGAGAAGAATATCCATGGAAAACCTCCACTCTCTAAGAGTAAGAGAACTCCTCATAACCTCGCACTGAAGATAGGCCAAATCATCCCTGACTCTCAAACTTTGCTTCAAAGAGGCACAAGGGTTGCATCAGAGAGAGAGTATTGGAGGATCTTATGAAAACCCTACTTATTATCTCACTCATCATCGGCCCTGGACTCGCCATGGCCCAGCTCAGCGCTCCTGGTGTCTCCCCCGCCTCTCCGACTTCTTCCGGAGTGGGAGTCCCGACGACTAATACCCCGGCGACAGGGGATTTTAATACGTCCACTCCCCAAAGACCGACAGGTGACTTTAATCCTTTTAACAATTCAGTCACGGGCTCACCCCTCCCCCAGACGACAACTCCGGGGACCACGACTACTCCCCCTAACACCTTTAACTTCGGAGATGGAACTGGATTTGGGAACACAGACTCAGGAACAGGAAACTCTTTGCAGAATAGCTCCTTTGCTCCAACCACGCCGCTTCCTAACGTGAGTCCTCAGAACTTTGGAACAACAACACCCAATACGATGCAGCCAGGAAATCAATTCAACATGGGCTTTGGGAGTGATCAAAATGTGGCCCCTGACAGCAGCCTTCCCCAAAGTGCTCCCAGTATTCAGGCCCAGGAATTTGAAAACAATAGTTTTCAGCAAAACCAACCGGGTCTCGATAACAATAGCTTTGAGCAGAGTCAGCAGGGATTAGAAAATAATAGCTTCCAACAACAAAACCGGCCTGGATTTTAGAGTAAAAAAAAGCCGCTCCTAAGAGCGGCTTTTTTTATTTTTTAGCTTTAAACCAGCATGATGGTCGCAGTCCGCGCCGGTCACCAAGTTTTGGATGACAAGTCCCTTTCACTTCATCGGACTGGGAGACATCCTCATTCATGCTACGCTCACAAAGAGCCCCCTGGTAAAAAGTATCCAGACGGCACTGAGTGGCCGGGTGACGGTCATCATTGACTGCCACTTTTCTTTTATCAGGAGTATTGAAGGCCGCAGCCTTTTCTCCGCTAAGAGACTGGAAGAGTTTTGCAACAGACATTCCGGCCATGGCGATACGAACACAGATATCCCGGTCAGCGCGTCCGTGAGAGCGAGTACAGTTCGCTTTCACATAGGATGGAGCACCCATGGCCTCGACGATTTTCTCATTGTTGTCGTATTGGAAAACACGGCGGAGACATTTTAAGGCAGCAAAATAATCAGACTGACCTTCTGAAGAAGCCCAGCTATTACCAATGGACTTCTTCGGAGCTCCTCCGATATGGTGACCAAGCTCGTGGCAAACCACTAAGGCCAGACCATCTTCAGTGATAGCTCCATGACGGGCAAGACCACCAGTCATCGTTACCATCCAGTTTCTTCCTTCACGGCTGGCAAAAGCGTTAACTTCGCCATCAGTCCAGCTACGGTTGATGACAAGCTTTCCACCCATGCTTGAGATCTCACGTGAATAGAGTCTTTCGATCTTTGTGATGACACGGTGGAATTCATTGGAGTTTAAACCTCCATCCATGGACTTCATCCCCACCGGAATGTAGAGATCATTCTTTGGGAGAAATCCGGTACTTCCGTCCACGGAACAGGCCATGGAAGAAGAGCTGATGAGAAGGGCAAGTAGGATTGCAGTAAATTTCATTTAATAACCCCTGTTCAAGACATCCATTGCCTTGAGAGGGATAAATCTTATCCAGACCAAAATACTTGTCTATTGATGTAAGAAAAGGTTGGGATTATTTATTTATTACCCAGCTCTGAAAATCATAATAATCAATGCCTTAGACGCGTGTCCTTAAGATCTCTTGCCATTTAAGATGTTATTAATCTTAAGACGCCTGTAATCATTACAAGGACCCGACCTCTTTAATCAAACATAAGATATTATCGCGAGGCAACATAAGGGAGCCTCACTTGAAAAACATCAAAAACTCAGTCTTCTCCGTTTGTACCCTCGCCCTGCTTTCCACGGCTTGCTTGAAAATTGAAAACCCTCTCAGTTCTTCAGGCAAAAAAAAGAACAAGGTTAATAGCACTTCACAAGTGGATACTGTTCTGGGTGAAAATGAAAACAAAGTGCGTGTCGTAAGTGAAGACATGCTCGCTGTGGGGAACTTTGTTTCTGCGGAAAGTGCTATCGGACAAAGGCTTCTGAGTGCCTCTCCCATGATTGTTGAAGATATTGCTCCTATTAATGCCGGAATGAACCTCGGTAATAGAAAATCTCTCACTGTGGGGATTCCACTAAGCCTTATCGGCCAGCAGTCCGTTTTCGGAGGTGTTTTCACCAAGGTCTCGGATAAAAAGAATGAAACTCTCGGAACACTTAAGCTTACAGATCTTCCTCCGATTCATGTCACCACCACAATTGCTGAAGACAGTTCAGCTCCAGAGAATGGACAGCGCTACTACCTGGCCCTCGTGGGATGCGCCAGTGAGTGCACAGAGCGATCTGCCCAGCAGCCCCTCATTTATATCCCTATCGCCCAGGACCGCATCGATGTTGAAAACAACATGGCGATGCTTGATCTCGCTTCCGTAAGCGCTCAGCTTGATCTCATCACCATGATGGATCCAAACGGTGATTACACTAAGCTTAAGGCCGAAAAAGTTGAAACGATTGCTGTGGATTATGAGGACCTCACGACTCTGGTCTTCGACATCAAGACCACCATGGTTCCTGTGGATGGAGATCCTGCGGATCCTGCTCTTGAAAGAACTGAGATCACCACTCGCTGGTACTTAAAGCTTGGCTCGGCCTTTAACCCAGGCTTTGAATCCCGTACGCCAACTGAAGGTGTGGGCTTTTTCACGACGACTCGTAGTAAGTCCACTAAGATCACACGCTTTGACCTCTCAAAGAATGTTCACTACTTCATCAAAAACGTCCCGGCCCAATACCGACCGCACTTTGCTAAGGCCTTCGACAATTGGAATGAGAACTTCAAAAGAGTCGTTGGTAACGAACTTCTGACCTATGAATTTGTTGAAAAGACAGATCCTCGCCATGCTGAGATTACTCCCGGGGACGTCCGCTACAATGTGATCGAGTGGGACCTTGAGAATAAAGCAAGCTACGGAGGTCTTGGACCCTCTATTGCCAATCAGCACACCGGGGAAACTCTTGCTGCCCATATCCTGATTCAGGGACCGACCATCGTTGACCTTTATACGAAGTGGTTTGGGATTTCTGAAGAAGTCCGTGACCTTAAGGCCCAGGGACTTCTGGCCGAGGCAAATGAACTCATGGCCGGCTTCAATAAAGAAGCGCAGGACCTTATGGCCAAGCGATCGAAAGCAAAGTTTAAGGTGAAACTTGGTAAGCACTTGGATCTTATTGTCCGTGCCCAACAGGGTGAACTTGAAGATCCAATTGTGAAAGGACACTTTGATGTTGTGCCTGAAGGGATCACTTATGATGAGTATATGGAAGGCTATTTCATGGAAATGCTCGAGCATGAAATGGGCCACAACTTAGGTCTTCGTCACAACTTTAAAGGAAACCTCGGGGCCGTAGAAGAGAGCCCGGAGAAAGGCTTTGTCTCCCGCTCAATCATGGAATACCTCGGTCGACCTTACCGTCATAAGAATGCCATCGGGTCGTACGATCGCATGGCCATCGCTTACGGTTACACAGGTGTTGCTCCGGCGAAGAAGAACTGGTTCTGTACTGATGAAGATCAGGCCCTGGATGCAACTACACTCACGACTTCTTCTGCTGAGTGCACGAAGTCCGATGCCACTAGTGATCCATTCTCTTTCTGGCAGAATCGTCTCAATCGCTCCCTCGATCTTCTCCTTGCCAGAGGATCTGCGGAAGCTCCGGTTTGGACGACCAAGGAACTTGAAACTCAGATCGACGAAATCGCCATGGCCTTCAACAGCTACGGCTTCTCGGCCGAAAAGACTGCGGATACCTGGACGAACTTCTTTGGGAAAGGTGACAGACCAGAAAACAAGGCAGACGTGAAGGCCTATGTCCTCGCTAAGCTTAAAGAACAGATCTGTGACCCAGACATTGCTAACCTCATCGGATCTAAAGTGGATGCAGAGGCCAGTACCAAGGCAGAGAAAAACTACACTGAACTTCTGAAAAGAATTACAGACAAGAGTACCTCCCTTCTAGGGTACAAGGCCCAGGATCTGAAGTGTAACTAATGCTGAAGGGCACTCGGAGAGGGCACACCCGAATCTCCGAGAGTTAAAGAAAGTAAAGATTGAGATTCATAGCGATAGCCCCGGTAGAGAATACCGGGGCTATCGCCGTTTAGGGATGTCCCCATGATGAAAAAAAGTGGCAAGATATGAGTCTCCTGGGGGTGAGCGTACTTAACTCCGGGAGCGACCTTGCGGTAATTGAGGATGTCTTCAATCTGAGCTCTCTGAAATTTCTCCTGCAACCACTGATCGAAATTAAGAATATGCCGGTTCACGTTTTTCTCGCCACTACTCCACACTAGCTTTCCCGGATTAAGGGCGGCGGCTCCACTTCCCAGGAGGAGAATCCCTTCCTCCCTTAGAGGAGCGAGGATATGGCCGAGCTGAAGGAGTTTTCGAGGATCA
>CAZPFM010000161.1:0-6270 GCA_964585845.1 uncultured Bacteriovorax sp. | reverse complement strand
GCGCTTGCATGGCATGCAAGAGGTCAGCAGTTCGATCCTGCTTATCTCCACCAAAATAAACTTAAAGGACCGGGATAACCGGTCCTTTTTTT
The DNA here is from genome assembly GCA_964585845.1 of uncultured Bacteriovorax sp. Lineage (GTDB taxonomy): Bacteria > Bdellovibrionota > Bacteriovoracia > Bacteriovoracales > Bacteriovoracaceae > Peredibacter. The sequence continues at coordinate 6,178 of CAZPFM010000161.1, read as the reverse complement.
TAAACTTTAAGGGGAGAAGTTTTTCTTTTCTCAGAAGCTTTCTGCACTTGTTTTAACACTTCATTGAGGTCCATCGGCTTGCCGATGATCTCAACGGTCTCTTCTTTAAAGCCTTCAATTTCCGAGAGTGCCCGCTTATTGGTGGTGGTGTAGATAAACTGCCTGTCTTCCATGATCTTCATATTCAGGATGTCCCTGAGATAGCTGATATTTTCTTCATAAGGAGGCGGCAGATCATAGATGACGACTGCGGGGTCATGTTCTCGCATGAAGTCTACGAGACTCCTTCGACCCCGTTTAAAATCCGAAATCAGAGCGCCCACAGTGTTATAGCCTTCTCGTTCGAGTATCTCCTGGAGAACTTCCACGAGGTCTATAGACGTGTTGAGAATAGCGATGACATTGTTGTTATGACTCAATTGGTGTGTCCCTCTCGAAAAAGCAGTGTAGGGGGAAGGAATATCCCCTGTCATTGAGCAGAACAGCTTGTGCACTTTCCCGAAGATAACATTCCTGAGTTTACATCCTTCTTAATCCGTGAATAATCAGTCTATGGAACATCAGCACAATTCTCCGGTGAACACAGGTGGTCTTACTTTCGCGGAGAAAGTTTCCGACGCTTTTTCCCAGTATGGGTTCATGCCCCATGGGCATTGCTATCTCTGGAAGCCACTTTTGGTCTGGATGCATGTCCTTTCAGATCTTTTGATCGGGATCGCCTACGTTTCCATCTCTGTGATCCTCTATCAGCTCATTCGACGGATTAATCTTCCTTTCAACCGGGTGGTGGTCTGTTTCGGTGTATTCATCGGGGCCTGTGGGATGACTCACTTCATGGAAATCTGGAATCTCTGGAATGCTGATTACTGGTGGAGCGCCTGGGTAAAGGTTCTCACGGCCATCGCTTCGGTGGGAACCGGGGTTTATCTCTTCCGCCTTCGTCATGACATCGTCGCATTAGCGGAAGCTGCTAAAAAGGCGGACCTGCGGCGTGTGGCCTTAGAAGAGATCACCAGTGATCTCGAAGAAAGAATCACTTCCAAAGACGAGGAATTCGAAGTCATCGTCAACAACATCCCTCAGCTTGCCTGGAAGACCGATGAGACCGGCTACATCAATTGGTACAACGAGCGCTGGTACGAGTACACGGGAACAAACCTGGAAGAGATGAAGGGTTGGGGATGGCAGAAGGTTCATCATCCAGATTACGTCGAGGCCGTGACAAATAAGTTTAAATCGCACATCGAAAGTGGGACCGAGTGGGAAGACACTTTTCCGTTAAAAGGTGCCGACGGTCAGTTCCGTTGGTTTCTCTCTAAGGCCGTGCCCATCAGAAACCGGGCGGGCAAAATCGTCTTCTGGTTCGGGACAAACACAGATGTTACTGAGAAGAAAAACGCCGAACTCGCTCTCGCTGATGCCCTAAGACTCCGGGACGAGTTCCTCTCCATTGCTTCCCACGAACTGAAAACTCCCATCACTTCTATGAAGATTAATACTCAGTTTCAGAAGAAGCTCATGGCCTCAAAGGCCGAAGAGGCCTTCGCTGAAGAAAGAATTTCGAAGTACGTAAATTCAAATGCAAAGACGGTCTCCCGTCTTGAGAAATTGGTCGATGACATGCTTGATCTCTCGCGGATCCAGCTCGGGAAGCTCTCTATTCAGATGGAGTCATTCGATCTGGGGCAGCTCATTTCAGAAGTTATTGAACGGATGTCCCTTCAGACAAGTCAGAGTATTACCTATTCTGGGCCATCAAACTTCAAATTCACGGCCGATCCGGTCCGGATCGAGCAGGTCCTGATGAATTTGATTTCGAATGCGATTAAGTATGGTGAAGAAAAGCCCATCGAGGTCCGGCTCGAGACGAAGGAAAAGGTCTCTCTTTCTGTCGTCGATCATGGGGCAGGAATAAAACCCCAGGATCAGGAAAAAATCTTTCAGCGTTTCGAGCGCGTGACAACGGATAAAAATATCTCGGGCTTTGGGATAGGACTCTTTATCAGTAAAGAGATCGTCGAGGCCCATGGCGGCAGCATCGAAGTGTTTTCTAAAGAAAACGAATACACTATTTTTAAGGTGCTGATTTAAGTCTTAAGCGCAGTAGGACAACTGACTCATCTGAACTTGACCACCTTGGCACCATTTGGAAGTTGATCTTCCTCCAGGGCATCCACAACTATCAACAATCCCTCCATTACTGAAGTCAGGTGAACATGGGGCACCAACCGGAGCAGAGCAGATATTAGTTTGATTGTATACGCGTGTGCACGATGTAGACGACGTTACCCAGGTTGTTCCACTACAACTTATCGTGGCGGATCCTTGACCAGATGAAGCCGTACTACTTAAGGAGCCTAAGTTTTGTCCGTCAGAAGCAGCTGCAACGGATCGACTGCAGTAGGTATTCCAGGCCACCGTTCCAGCAGCGCATCCAGATGGGTTTGCGGTACAGCTCGTACTTGTGGGAGCTCCCCAGGTTCCATCATTACAAGCAAAGGTTGCTGATCCCGTGTACCCAGCGGCACTATTGCTAACAGTTGTACTGCCGGTAGCACTCACAGTCGAGACACTCGCCGAGCAATTTGTGAGCCAGGTCTTTGTGCCTCCAGCGCAAGTTTTTATTGCGCAGGAAGTGGACGAGGGAGATGACCACGTTCCATTATTGCAAGTGTAAGTGGCAGACCCGTTATAATTAACATTCGAATTGGAAACTGTTCTTACCTGAAGGTGGGCAGAGGCCGGAAGACTTGCCCCACAATTTGTGAGCCATGTTCTAGAAACAGAGCTGCAACCTACAGTTGGTTCCACGCAAGCAGAACCATTCCAGGTCGCGGTTCCCGATGAGCATCTGCACCCAGCGGTACTTGTCGTGGCCCCAGATCCTGAGTAGGAAGAGCCTGATGGACAGGGCGGACAGGCCCAGGCAAATGAATTTAAAAAAAGGATCAGAAAGGCAGCTAATTTCATAATTAAAGTCCTAATGCCTTATTAGAACTTTAAACCATTTAATGCGTCAAATAAATTTCAAGGGCTTATGAAAGCCCCTGAAAGATTAGAACAAAATTGTGGCGAGAATTTCTGGCAAGTTAAAGAGGACTGAAGTCGAAGCTCATCCCCTTGGCCTTCACTTTGAGGAGAGACTGATAAGGAAGTTTAAGGCTAATGGTCTTAGGTTTTCCGGCAAACTTTACGATCCCCGGTGCTTCAGGTCCCCAATTCATGGAACTCACCTGAGCGACAAAACTGTCTCTATCTCCCGTTGCGCAGATGACCCCTGTCACCTTGGCCCAGTTCCCACCAGGAACCGAGAGATCCAGGGAGAGGTTTCCGCCAGAGTTGGCCAGACGAAGGGTGAGCTGTCGGGACTTATTTTTAGTGTTTTCTTTCCAGACACTGGAGAGGGAGGCGTTTCCAACAAGATCTTTAAGCTGGGACATGTTGCTAGCGCATTCACTGGCAAAGGTAGCGAGGGAGAACTGAAGAAGAATGAGGGTGGCGAGGATTTTCATGTGTGCTTCCTTGGTTGGGCGTCACTATACTGCACTGCATTGACAAAGCAAAGGTTCCGCCTTTAACTTGGTAAATATTATAGAGTCGAAGAATTTTCCCACTCTTAACTCATCCAAATCCTTCATAGAATAAAGAGAGCTCCAGGATGGGGCCCAATCAGAAGCACAAGGAGTGTGCCCTTTGAAGATCAGCCTAATTTTCTTATCTTTTCTTTTCCTCACCAGCGCTCAAGCCCACGAGGCAAAGATTCTCTCCTGGAATGTTTTCATGCTTCCGAAGCCCCTAAAGTACAGTTGGCAGAAGTACCGAACTCACCTGATTGGAGAGGAACTTAAGAAGACTGATTATGACATCATCTTCATGCAGGAAGCTTTTACGAAAGGCTTTCGTAATAGCATCCGTGCCGCCATCGGGGATAAATACCCCCATCGCTACACACTCAAAAAGCGCGCTTTTTACTATCCGATGAATTCAGGTGTTTTCATCCTCAGTAAGTATCCTTTTAAAGTCCTGGACCGGGTTTACTACAATTCCTGTGGGGTGGCCGATTGCTTTGCCTCAAAGGGGTCGCCCTTAATTGAAGTGACTTTCCCGGATGGGAAGATCGCTCAGTTTGCCACAACTCACCTTCAGTCTAAAAAAAATCTTGGTCATAAGCGTGAGCGACAGATTGCTCAACTCTCGGCCATGATGAAAAAGCATGAAAAGCCAGGTGTCCCGCAATTTCTCACGGGAGATTTGAATATTGATTTTGAGACAACAGAATTCCAGGATCGTCTCGAAGATATGGGGATGGATTTTGCCCAGCTCACAGGACCCATTCTTTATACGAATAAATTAAAAAATCCTTGTTATAAGACTGGGGGAGACGGGATTAATCATGATTGGATTGATCACTTCTGGACCAAAAACTTTAACCCTGGGAGTGTCACTTTCCAGGTTAAAGACATGAAATTTCCCTATGAAGATGACTTCTGTCCTCTAAGTGATCATCACGCCGTGGAAGCCACTTTTAAGCTCTGAGTCTAATGCTTATCTGAATTTTCTTCATTTCAAAACAAGGTGTGTCTTTGGCAGCACATCCATAAAATGCCACCTCCTGTCGGAGGGCAAAATGGGTTTTGAAATTTTTCTCGAAGGTCTTTTACTCCAAGCAAGTCTCATCCTCGCCCTAGGAGCACAGAACCTCTTCATTCTGGAATCCGGTTTAAAGAAGCATTACCCAGTCGGTGTATCCTTTGTGTGTTTCTTCTGTGATTTTCTTTTGATTACTCTTGGGGTGGCCGGAGCTGCGAGTGTCTTCAATCTCTACCCAGAATTAAAAATTCTCATCGGTGGCCTCGGGGCCATTTTTCTCTTCCAGTATGGTCTTTCAAAAGTATTGAACTCTGACCGGGGATTCTCTGCTCAGGATGTCTTAAGTGATAAGAGTTTGAAAAAGAGTATTATTCTGGCCATTACTTTCAGTATTCTTAACCCTCATGCATACCTAGACGCCTTTGTTTTAATTGGAGGATTTTCCAGTAAGTACGCCGCACTTTCCGATCGTCTTCTCCTGGGATTCGGGGCCGCGATCTTTTCTCTTTTATGGTTTCTCATGCTCTCTGGTGCATCTTCAAAGATGAAGCCTTTGCTCGCCAACCCTCGCAGGCTCCGGATGTTTATGACCACCGCGGGTCTCTGTCTTATGTATCTCTCCTGTACACTCGGTCTGAATGTCCTGGACTGGATGAGCGAAGGAGGCATGAGTCCGATGATCACCCAATTCATGGACTACCCCCGGCCACCGGGCAGGGTTTTTACTTCCATCCTTTTCTAATTTCTTCTAGAGTTGAATCCATGAATATCCTCGAGCAACTTAAAACCCAGACCCGTGAGGCCCATGACTCTATTGAGGCCAAGCTCAACCTCATGGACCCAGGTATGACTGAGGATAAATATAAAGAGATCCTTAAAGGGTTCTTTGGCTTCTACGCCACCGCAGAAAAATGTCTTCGGGAATTCTCCGAACTCTATCCCGAGAAGAAGGAAAAGCTCTCCTCACTTAAGCGCGACCTGGAATTTTTTGACATTAAAACTCAATCTCTCTCCGCTCTGCCTCCTGAAAAACTCTCTCTTCATTCAAAAGAAGAGGCCCTGGGTTTATTGTATGTCATCGAAGGGTCGACCTTGGGAGGTCAGGTTTTAAGTCAGCATTTCAGAGAGAAATTTCATTTTCAACCTGACCAAGGCCTCGATTTCTTTTCAGGTTATGGTGAGAGGACGATGAAAGTCTGGCAGGAGACACGGGCGCAAATTCTTGCATGCTTCGAACAAGAAAATCTTAATCCTGACAAGCTCATTGGTCAGCGAGAATGGCCTTCAACATTCTTGAAACATGGCTGACTACGTTTCATTAACACGGGTCATTTAAGGGTAAGTAGTCTATAATAATCCGATAATGATTTTGCCCCAGTGAGGAATTCTTGAAAAAAGATGTCAACTGTTGGGTGGTTGGGATCGGAGCTTCGGCCGGAGGGCTGGAAGCTCTCAGTGCATTTTTTAAATCACTCCCGACCAATCCACCTGCCGCATTTATCGTCGCTCAACATCTCTCTCCCCATGCTAAGAGCATGATGGTCGAGCTCATCGGTCGGCAGACTTCCATGGAAGTGGTGGCGGTAAA
>CAZPFM010000160.1:0-6279 GCA_964585845.1 uncultured Bacteriovorax sp. | reverse complement strand
ACCTGAAAGTGTTGGACCGTAATTCGGTGTTTGAACTTTTTTACTGAGAGAATTTAATTCTTCTGCGAGCTCGATGGCCTCTTCATCAGCACTCTTTGAAGGCTTTTTGGAGGAGCAGGCAGAATAAAGAAGAAGGGCCCCCATCAGGAGGCCCGGGGTGATTTTAGAAATCAATGATGTCAAACCCAAATCCATCTCTTTCAGCGACGGCATTAGAGACCTTCGGAAGGAGCTTATCGTAGCTCGAAGTGAGACGACGATAATTTTTAGTGAATGTCTGACGTGAGTCACGGCAGATCAACTCAGTGAGGTTTGTGATGTATTCCTTGTCTGCTGCGGAAACCTTTTCATCATTCAGGATAGACGTTGTCCGGGAGAGAACGCAGAGCTGGACATAGAGTTCAATCGCCATGTTGGCGATTCGCATCTGAGGAAGTTCGTTCCCGATGATGCTCTTTCCGTACTTCATGATGGTATTTTCTACAGCGATGGAGAAGTCTTTCACGGCCGAAGAGAAATTCGTTGAATGCTTTTCAAGATGAGGATGAACCTTTGTCAGCGTGTGAGAACCGAGCTGACGGGAGATCCGTCTCTTAGCAAAATCAGTGAGAACTCCGAGCGACTTGATAGGGTCTTTCAGTGCCTTAGAGACATCGGCAATCTTTCCAAGCTCTTTAAGATTCTCAGACGGTCCCTTGATTCCTGAAAGGGCAGTGAAGATTCGGAGAATCTCGTTTGTTCCTTCGAAGATCATATTGATCCGTGAGTCACGCATGATCCGCTCATACGGATACTCTTTCATATAGGCGTTACCAGCAGCAATCTGGGTTGCCTTATCGATTGTATCCCAGAGCTTTTCAGAGCAGTAGACCTTACAGATTGCAGACTCTAAGGAGTAGTCTGACATTCCCTGAGTGATTTTTCCGGTCGTCATGTAAACAATACTCTCGCAGGCGTAGATACTCGCCGCCATAGTAGCGAGCTTTTCCTGGATGAGGCCGTAGTTCACGATGAAATCATCAAACTGCTTTCTCCCCTTGGCCTGTGCGGTGGCTAGTTTTAAGATGTACTTCATTCCGCCCACGGAGCCGGAACCGATAGAGAGACGTCCTGTGTTCAGAACGTTCATGGCAATCTTAAAGCCCTTCCCTTCTTCACCAATGATATTGCTTGCGGGAACTTTGACGTTATCAAAATAGACAGCGCGGGTTTCTGAAGCCCGGATCCCCATCTTATCTTCCTTTTCTCCGAAGGAGACGCCTTCCATCTCTTTTTCAACGATAAAGCAGGTGATCTTTTCGACCTTTTCACCCTTATCATTTTCGTGATCGGTTTTAGCAAAAACGGAATAGAATCCTGCGCGACCACCATTGGTAATCCAGAGCTTCTGGCCATTGAGAATATAATTCCCGTCAGCACCTTTCACGGCCTTCGTTTTAATCGAGTACGCATCTGATCCAGAGCCAGGCTCTGTGAGACAAAAGGCGGCAACCACTTCACCGCTTGCTAGTTTAGGAAGCCACTTGGCTTTTTGTTCATCATTGCCTTCATTGACGAGGGCCTTGTATCCAATAGACTGGTGAGCCCCTAAGGTAGTCGTGATGGAGGCATCCACAGAAGCGACGGCGGCAAAGACCCGGGCGTAGAGAGTGGTATCAAGGCCCAGACCTCCAAAGTCTTCTGAAACCCCCATCCCAAAAAGTCCCATCTCTGCCAGACCCTTCATGACCTCTTCCGGGATTACAGCATCACGGTCGATAGCAGCGGCATCGATGTTATCCTGAGCATATTTCTCAACTGCATCCACCATGGCCTTGGCCATCTCCACTTGTTCAGGGCTAAAGCGCGGATAAGGAAAGATTTCTGATTCCGGGATCTCTCCGTAAAAGAGACAGGAAACGAGGGAAGGAATTTCTTTGGAATTTTCTTTAGAAGACATAAGGGCCTCTTGAATGTGATGAGTATAAAATTGTTAACATTATAATTGCCTCGAGGAATCAAAGTACAATAAAAACATCTGCCGTCTTCAGCCCCTTCCAAGAGTAGGGGCAATCCCCCACTGCCTCGATGCTCGATCACTTTACTCTGGTTAATTTCCCCATGAGATAAGCTTGCACATCACATTAAATTTTATGACAATAAATTGATGATAAATAAAATCAAAGACTTCCTTAAAAATCGATTGAAACGAAATCGCTCAAGCGACTTTTCAGATCAGGATCTAGAGGAAGATTTTTCCCAGGATGAAAATTTCGAGGAAGTCGATCAGGAAACTTCTCCGGATGAAGAGCCCGCTCTTTTTGACGAAGGAGATTTTCCTTCTGAACCCACTCTCGTTCAGCGTCTGGGTGAAACCAAGGACCGCTTTACTCAGACCTTTCGTCATCTTCTTCCACGTCTCAAAAAGCGTCAGTGGTCAAATAGAGAGCTTCCTTCTAAGTCAACGAAATCCACCACTCTCTCTCCCAGCCTCAGCCGTCTTTCCGACCGCTTTCTCTCTCGGGAATCCCGTGAGACCATTCATCAATTAAGTCTTGTTCTTCTGGTTTGTGGAATCACCTATTCTCTTGGGAAAATGTCAGCTCTCTTTCTCCGGGGCACACCTCAGGTTGATGCCCGCCGTTTTGAAGTCTCCCTTCCGATGGATAAGGAGTTCAGGATCACCAATCTCACGGTGGTGAAGTCTGCTAACCTCTTCCGCACAAATGATGGTCAGGGCCCGAAGAAAAAAGTCGCCGACACCAAATGCGAGAAAGCTCAGCAAGCGAGCTCGCTTCCCATTCGTCTTATGAACACTGTCGTCCTTCAGGATTCGGTGAAATCTATTGCTTCGGTCCAGGTCTCTGGTCAGCGTGACCTCAAAGAGTTCAGAGAAGGTGACACCATCGACAATATGGCCAAGATTTTTAAGATCACTCGCTTAGAGCTCCTCGTGAAAAACAATCAAACGGGAATCTGTGAGTCCATCACTTCCAGCCAACTTAAAGAGAGTCGCAACTCTCCGATCTCAGTTATGTCTCCTGCTCAGAAGCGCTCTTACATTGCAAATAAGAAGATCCCGGGGATCGAAAACGAAGGTAATAAGTTTACGATTAAAAAAGACGTCCTCGATGAAAAGCTCAAGGACATTGGAGCGATCCTGACTCAGGCCAGAGCGGTAAAGATCCAGAACCCTGATGGCTCGATGTCCTTTAAGATGACTGAGATGGATCCGGAAGGTGTCTTCCTAGTTCTCGGTCTACAGGAAGGCGATATCATTACTTCTATCAATGGTAAGCCCATCATGGATCTTAACGAAGTCATGTCTCTTTTTGGAAAGATCAAAAACATTGAAAACCTTAGTCTTGGGATCAAGCGCGAAGGCGCAGAATCGGTTCAGGATTACACTATAAAGAAATAAGGGAAACCGGATGAAAAAGAACTCGCAGATCTCTCTCGCTCCACTTCTGACTACGGTCATGATGTCATCCCTCCTCTTAGCTCCAAATTATTCCTGGGGTCAGTTCAATAAGTACCGCTCACAGACGCGCTTTAATGACAACGCAGCTCCGACAAATCCTCCACCGGGATCAGAAGCCGCGACTCAGCCTAATGCCATGACAGCTGAAGAAGCCGCTTCGGCCCTTCGGGACGCTGAAGGTGCAGAAGGCGATCTACCTGAAGACGATTTTGTGGCCGAAGACAATAATGATGCCTTTACTCCTGAAGATGATGAGTCGGCCAACACTAAGACCTTTGGTGACAGACCCTCCCCTGCTCTTTCGGCACAGCCAAAAAACCAGAAATATGTGAACCTCAATCCTGAGACGGCCTTCGGACCTGAAATCGTTGAGAGCTTCGATTTTCCTGACACAGACATCATGGAAATCACTAAGCACATGCAGAAACTCACAGGGATTAATCTCATCTTGGATAAAGATGTAAAAGGCAAGGTTTCAATCTCCGCCCCTACTCCGATCACTGTTGGTGATGCATGGAAGGCGTACCTTGCCGCTCTTAACATGGCCAACTTCTCCCTCGTAAAGACCGGTGCCTTTTATAAGATCATCAACGCCCGGGATATCCGCTACACCCCGACCAAAATCTATACGGGTAGCTACACTCCCGATACAGAGAACTATGTCATGCGGGTTATTTCGCTGAAATATGTTTCAGCTGCGGAAATCGCCCGTAACTTCCGTCCGTTCATGAGCCGATACGGACGAATCATTGATATTAAGCAAACCAACACCGTTATTATTGCCGACACTGGGACCAATATTAACCGTCTTGCGAAGATGGTGAAATTTCTCGATATCAAAGGTCACGAGGAAGAGCTTCAGATCATCAAAATGAAACACTCCTCTGCCCAAGAGATCGCAAAGCTTCTCGATACGATTCTTAAAGGAGGCTCCACTTCAACTGGAGTCACAGCGCGCCCTGGAAGCGCCACTCCTCGCTTCACTCCATCCAGCGGAGGATCAGAGTCGACCTCCATGATCTCCAGGATCATCGCTGAGCCACGAACAAACTCCATCATCGCCATGGCAAATGCCGAAGGGGCAAAACAGCTCAGAGAACTTATCTCAAAGCTTGATGTGAGGCTTGTTTCCAGCGGATCTAACCGGGTTCACGTTTACTACTTAAATTATGGGGACTCTGAAGAACTCTCCAAAACTCTCCAGAGTATCGTCTCTGGTGCAGCTCCTACTGGAGGGAACACTCCTGCCGGTGGAGCTTCGCGATTCACTTCTTTCCGCGCTGGAAATTCCGACAATGATAGCCCGATTTTTTCTGCTGAAGTGAAGATCACTTCAGATAAAAACAACAACGCTCTTGTCGTCACGGCTTCTCCTACTGACTGGCTCACTCTTAAAGATGTGATCGGTCGTCTGGATATCCCACGGGATCAGGTGTATGTCGAAGGGATGATCCTTGAGGCCAATGTCACTAAGCTCAGAAGCTTTGGTGTTGAGTATGCCGGCGCCTATGGCCAGGGAAGTGCTCAGCGAGCAGGACTACTCAACCGCGGATCTTCAGATCTTCTCAATCTTCTGGCTACGGGAACCCCTACGGCACTCGGTGGATTCTTTGCGGGCTTCGGTGTTGGTTCTCCACGCTCAGTCACTGTTCAGACTCCTAATGGTCCAGTGACTTCAAAAATTAGCCCGGTGAATGGTTTCATCAAGGCCATCGCTTCTCATGGCTCAACCAATATTCTCGCCACCCCGCAGATTCTTGCCCTGGATAATACAGAAGCCACTTTCGAAGTCGGGGCCACCACTCCGATTGTGAATCAGACCATCACCAATGGAGTCGCTACCAATAATACAACTCAACAGGAAGCGAAATTATCCCTCAAAATTACTCCACAAATTAATAAGGTAACTAGATTCGTCAAGCTCAAGATCAATCAGCAGATCAATGATTTCTCTGCCAGCGAATCTCCGAATCCTTCCGGAGGTTTACCAACGACGACTCGAGCGACTGTCACCGAAGTGATGGTGCGTGACCGGGATACTATCGCCATGGGCGGTCTTCTCCGAGACACCGAGAGAGTTAGTCATACAAAAATCCCTGTGTTGGGGGACATCCCCGTGCTAGGATGGCTCTTTAAGAATAAGTCCCGAGAGATCGAGAAAGTTAATCTTCTCTTCTTTATGACTCCGAAGATTCTTTCTCCTTATGCGAAGACGGCTTCTTCCAACACTAAAGAACTTCTCCAGAAACGCGCTCTGAACATGAAAGAGATCTTTAACGAGAGTGATCAGACTGATCCGAACAAGCAAGTTTCTGAAGATCTTGTTAAGAAGCTGGATAAACAGATCGAGGGCCCTCTTTACGATAAAGCGGCCGCTGAAGTTTACAAAAACCTGAATGAGTCTTCTGTTGGTCCTGATGAATTGAGTGGCGAAAACTTCGGTGACGCTCTCGAAACTCCGGATTACCAGGAGATCAGAAAATCAGTAGAGTAATATGACTGTATCACCTGAAGTTTTAGAAAATGTCGAGGGCTCAAAGGAAAAGATCGGAGAACTTCTGGTCCGCCATACTGCCCTTACCCGGGCCCAGCTCGATGAGGCGCTCGCTATCCAGGGCGCTGAGGGCGGACTACTCGGAGACATTCTCCTTCAGAAAGAATTTATTCAGCCCCATGATCTCATCAAAATCGTCTGCCTTCAGATTGGCATCCCCTTCACATCAGACGTGAAAGTGGACGAGATTGATCCCAACCTTGTTCGGGATCTCTCCATCAACTACGCTAAACATCACGAAGTGCTTCCAAGCCATGAGACCAAT
>CAZPFM010000159.1:0-6317 GCA_964585845.1 uncultured Bacteriovorax sp. | reverse complement strand
GGATTTTCTCCATGGCCTCAATACTCTTCGGCTTAAAGAGTGTGAAACCTTCCGGTGAAGTCATCATCATCGCGTGAAGGGAGAGGGCCTCTTCTTCAAGGATGCGACCAAGATCAATGACATCTCCGTTTTGCATCACGGATTTTAAAATTTCAAAATTATTTCTCGCTTGAGTGAACCTGGCTTCAGCAAAAGGATGCTCTTTCATGCGCTCATGCCCGGCACGGGAAGAAACTTTCTTCTCTTCGGAGCTGATCACTAAAACGTCATCATGGAGAGTCTGGAGTGTTGGATGAACTTCAAAGGGTGTTGCATACTCATCAGAGACATCTCCCCAACTTGTATAACCTCCATAGACCGAGCGGCAGGCACTTCCACTGGCAAGTCTAGAGATGAAACTTGCCACCTCAAAGAAATCATCATTCCGTCTTTTTCCTTTGGCCTCATAGAGAAAATCAGTGAGGCAAAGGGCGATGGCCGAAAGACCGGAAGCTGAGGAAGCAATCCCTGTTCCATGGGGAAAGGTATTTTCCGTTGAAATAGAGAATTTGGTGCATTCAATAAAGGAGAGCTCTTCAGCAAGAGAGTTAAGAAACTTCTTCACTTTTTCTGAAAAGATCACATTGGGTTTACCATCGAAGAGAAGCTCCACTTCGAGGTCATCGGCCTTCTCAAAAGAGATTTTTGTCGAGGTAAAGCAATTATCCAATGTCATGGACAAGGATGGATTGGCCGGAAGCTGATGCCCCTTTTTTCCCCAGTATTTCACAAAGGCGATATTGGAAGGAGATCTCCAGGCTGCTTTAAAGCTGCCGGGATCGACGTCGCGGAATGGTCTTAGAAGGCTCATGTTCGAACAATTTCAGAAAACGGAATAACCGTTTCGAATCCCTTCTGAACAAAGTACTCGCGGGTTTCAGAAAAAGGTCTGTCTGAAGCAACCAGGATAAAGTCCCCACCCCAGGCACCAAGGGACTTCGTCTCTCCCCAGAAATCACTAAAATGAAGGTCCTTAACCTTAGTGTATTTAAGAGCGCCACTCACGACTTCTTCGTGAGTCCGGATGAGCTTGGAGAAAGTGTTAAAATCGGAAGTTGAAACCATTTCTCGGGTAAGACCTGAGATCTCAGTGATGATCCCCTCTTTATTCTCTATTTTCATCTCCGAGTATTTCTGAACTTCCTTATCGGAGTGCTGCTTCTTTCCGAGGTAGACAAGAAAAAGCTGATCTTTGAAGGCTGGATCAAAGTTTGCCGTCTCCCACTGAGGCTTATCGGCCACGCGCTTATAGAGAATGGGGCCCAAGGCCTGGGCACAGGCCACATCATAGCCGGAGCCACCAAGACTCTTGCTCAAAAGCTCAAAAGGGCTCACATAGGCCCACTGAGCGATGTTGTAGATAAAGGTGGAGCTTGATCCGAGTCCCCACTCAAGAGGAAATTCAATCTTTGTTTCCACAAAAACATCCACATCATCCCGAAGGAAGTGAGGATTCTGCTGGCGGACAGTCCGGAGAACTTCACTCAGCATCTTCTGGGTGGGATCATCGGTTTTTTTAATCGGATTAAAATGCCAGAACTCAAAGTCGGATTCAAACCAGGTCTTACCGGTGTGATCGAAACTCTTCCAATTAAGTGTCGGCTGGTAGGACTGGCGGTACTTAACCCGCATGCTTTGACCCACAGTGGTCGGAAGAGCAAGGGCCTCGGCCCCATCAAGCACAAAGTACTCTCCGCTTATGAGAAGTTTTCCGTGGCCGTAAAAATACTGTTCTTGCATTATGAAAATCCTATTCGCTTAAAAAGTTTCTAACAGCACTAAAGGAGACGATTTTGTCAGAGAAATAGTCTTTGCCTTTTTCTATCTGATCCGGAGTCGCTCCGAGTTGGTTCATAATATTTAATAAATGAAGTTTCATGTGGCCTTTCTGAATTCCTGTGGTCACGAGAGATTTCACCGCACTGAAGTTCTGGGCAAGGCCTGTGGCCGCGATGATCTGCATGAGTTCCATCGCCGAAGGCTTACCCAGGATGGCCAGGGAGGTTTTGGCCAGTGGATGAAGGCTAGTAAGACCGCCTACCGTCCCCACAGCAAGGGGGATTTTTAGAGTGAATTTAAAGGTGTCATTCTGAAGGGTGACCGAAGTTAGAGAGCGATACTCCCCATCACGAGCAGCATAAGCATGGGCACAGGCCTCAATGGCCCTGAAATCATTCCCCGTGGCCAGCACCACAGCATCGATTCCATTCATGATTCCCTTGTTATGGGTGACGGCACGGTAAGGATCCACTTCCGCGATCCGAACGGCAGTGGCAAATTTTTCAGCAAATTCCTGAGGACCAATGTCACCGGAGAAGACCCCAAGTTCTTCGATGGGGCATTCCACCGAGCACTCCACCACACATTCAGGAGTAAAGTTAGAAAGAATGCACATGATGATCTGTGCGTCCCGCTCAGAGGCAGTAAAGCTCTCTTCCACGAAAACTTTATTCCGGAAAACCCGCGCGAGTTCTTCCAGAAGGGAATTAATGAAGTTTGCACCCATGGCATCACAGGTTTCGGCCGTGAGCTTTAGCTGGTAGTAGTTTTCAATCTTATGAGTGAGATCCAGAAGCTCAAGTCCAAGGATTCCCCCTCCTCTCTTTTCCATATTGATGGAAAGCGGGGCGAGGTCTTTTAAAAGATTTTCTTTTTGGCGATCAAAGAACTTCTGGAGTTTTCCCTTCTCACCCTGCCACTTAAAGTGAACTTGACCGATCTTATGGGTAGAGAGAACCTGGGCCTTGAATCCACCCCGCTCAAGCCAGAACTTGGCCCCGAGGCTTGCGGCCGCAACGACCGAAGACTCTTCAATAACCATCGGGACGGAGTAAACCTTTCCATTAACTAAAAAATTCGGCGCAATCCCGAAAGGAAGATCAAAATTAGTAAGAGTATTTTCCGAAAACTCATCAAAACGCTTTTGGACTTTCTCATCCTGATGCCAGTAATGGGAAAGTTCTCCCACCAGGTGAGCACCATCACCACTTAACTGCTCAGCGAGCCAGGCGATTTTTTCTTTCTTGGTTAACTTAGAAAACCCACTTACAGTTTTCACTTTTCCCCCTTAAGAGAGAGAAGCCCCTTGGCGGTCATAAGAGCTTCCCGAGCGTTAAGAAAATAGTCTTCCAGAGCTGCCTCACTCTCCATAGCAGGTCCCAGAAAGGAAGCGGCCATGCCGATGAGGGCGTTTGATTTCATTTTTTGTTTGAGAGCGAACCCGTCAAGAACAGAGCGAACTCCGCCTGAGATAATAAATTCTTTTTTCCGGGTGGGTAGAGCGTTGAGGATCTCCACCATTTCATCAGCTGTGTGCCCTACTTGAGTAAACTTAAGTTTCTCCTCACTCACCTCTCCACGAAGTCCTTCGAGCTTAGAAAAATTTGTCCCGCCGTAGGCGCCAAACTCAATCCCAGCAATCGGGAGTTCAAGCAAGGCCTTAAGACTTAAAGGTCCCATGCCCTGACCAACTTCCTTAATGATCACCGGATAATCGACACCATCATCCAGGAAGCGACGGATAGTTTCAATGGGTGAGCGCTTGAAGCGATCCCCTTCTGGCTGAAGCCATTCCTGAAGCGGGTTAATATGAATGATAAGTCCATTGGCCGAGAGTTTTGTAACGAGTTCATGGATAAGATTGGTGCGTCCCTGGTCCTGGAGTTCTTCCACCTGAGCGATTCCTAGATTGGCCAGAAGAGGTTGATCACCCATGAGTTCACGGAGACTAAAATCGGCGAGTCTCTCATTGCTTCCTAAAAGAGGTCTGCAAGAGCCAAGGCCCATTCCTAATTTGTATTTTCCACAGAGTTGGGCCAGACGCTTGTTTATGAGTCCGGCCTTTTCAGTCCCACCGGTCATGCTGGAAATCCACAGTGGATAATCGAGCTTGCAGCCCAGAAAATCATGAGACCAGGAATCAGTAGATTTTGGATGCGAGAAAAACAGAGGTTCGTAATTGAATCTCTGATCAAGTGATTGAACCCCTGCCTGGGCCTTGAAGGCCAGCTCCAGATGGGACTCCTTTCTCTGAGCTAACTCATCAGAAAGAGAAGGGTTTTTCTTGTTTTCCATGATCAAGTCTTTATCAGATTCCCATACAGAAGTCATCAAAGAAGAGGGTGTGGAAACTATGTCTAAGAGATTGAATTTAATCAGGTTTTTGAGGGACCTATCAGAAGAACGAATTCTCTTTTTCCGGGCCCTGGGAATCGCTTTAAGAATTCCCCTGCACTTCCCCTGAAATTGGTCTCATCCGGACCACCCAGATCAAGTCCCAAAAAGATCTCCCGGGAGAGATTCATCTCCACCAACTCCTCCATTAATTTTTGAAGCCGGTAAGGAGTCTCCATCCAGATGAGCATTTCGCTTTTTTTAAGCTGAGACTTCATCCATTCTCGACGATCGGGTTCCTTAACTGGGATGAATCCTGAAAAGGAGAACTGTCCATGAGGAAAACCCGATAGGGCCACTGCGAGGGCAATGGAATTGGGAAAAGGAGTTGAGCTCACTTTGATCCCGCTTCTGTGAGCAAGCTCCACCAGAGTCTGACCAGGGTCACAGAAAGCAGGAAGTCCCGTATCACTCATGAGGAAGGCTTTCTTTCCCTTTCGGATTTCTTTTATAAGATCACTTTTAATCTTTTCCTGAGTGTGTTCGTTAACAAGGATAAATTTTTCGATGGCCTCTCGAGGAAGTCCCCATGAAAGCCAGCGTCT
Source organism: uncultured Bacteriovorax sp. (assembly GCA_964585845.1). Classification (GTDB taxonomy): domain Bacteria; phylum Bdellovibrionota; class Bacteriovoracia; order Bacteriovoracales; family Bacteriovoracaceae; genus Peredibacter. Next base: position 1,560 of record CAZPFM010000159.1, on the reverse strand, counting down.
ACGAGCGATCTTATGCTCTTCAACCAGAAGAAGGGTCGTCTCTTCAAGACAAGATTCTTTGAGTCTTTCCAGGGCCACTGGCTCAAGAGGAGTATCGTCCTGCAAGGGTGTGGGTACGAGGATGAGTTCGCCCATTTTTAACCGTCAAGGGGAACGAAGAGTTCCGGGCGATGAAAATCCGGTTTATCTTCTGGATTAGGGTCAAGAGCAAAGAATTCCCGAGGAGCATCTCCGAGACAGGAGAAAAACCCGCCGTAGAGAAGTTCTCCCCGGAGTTCAGAAGGAAGAACGACGGTCAGATTGGCCTTAAGTGAGCGTCCTTCGATCTCAACCTTGGTGGAAAGATCAAGCTTCTCAGGAGCATGAAACGTTTTACGGGGTTCTACTATGAGAAGAGCAAAAGGCTGATTCAGGGGGGAAACCTGTATTTCCAGATAAGGAGCATGGAGGTCGTCCTTATCGTTTCTTAGCTGAAGAAAAGCCTCAAAGACATCTTTATCCCACAGTCCCCAGTTCTTTTTCCAATCTTCTCCGAACTCACTACTTGTGATCCAGGGCTTACTGTCACGTTTTTGCACCTGAAAATCGATGCTCACGGTCTGAGCAGATCGACTCCAGCTCACCTTGAGTGAGTGATGGGCAACGCCAGGATTGTGTTTTTTTAAAAAGCCCTGCATAGATTAAGTTTACATCTTAAGGCATAATTCTTCCATGGAAAGTTATGACCTCTTCCTCATCGTCACACCAGGCCTCGAAGAGAGCGCCTGGAGAGAAATTGAGCAAAAGATTCCTCTATCTGACAAAAGACTCCTCAAGGGAGGAATCGAGGTCAGGGCCGATCTTAAATGGATCAGCGACGCCCATCATCTCTTAAAGATTCCCACCCGCATCCTGATGAGGATGGCGGAATTTAAAGTGAGAGACTTTCCTAAACTACACCAGAAATTTCAGTCCCTGCGTTGGACTCATTTTCTCTCTCATCCTGAGCCTCAATTTAAGATTACAGCTCATAAGAGCCGGCTCATGCACACAGGAAAAATCGAAGAGACCATCAGAGAAGCTCTGACCCAATCCCTTAAGGCCCAACCTCTGAGTCTAGAGTGGAAGAAAAAAAATTACTCTCCTCAGACTCTCTTTATCCGCATTCAGGATGATGTCCTCACCCTAAGTCTCGATCTGACTGGAGAGCCCTTATACAAGCGCGGAGTGCAGACCAAAAAAGGTGAAGCCCCGATCCGGGAATCCATCGCCTCGGCTCTTCTTCTTGAGCTTTTTTCAGGGATCAAGACACCTATAAACCTTATTGATCCCATGTGCGGCTCAGGAACTTTTCTGACAGAGGCCAGAGACTTTCACAAACCACTCTACAAGAGAAAGTTTTCTTTCGAAGAGTCTCCCCTCTTTAAGGGACAGCATTACAAAAAGCTCACTGAAACAACCCCTCTTCCCACTCAAAATCTTCTAGGCATAGACATCAATGGTAAGGATCTGAAAAGAATCTGGGATGACATTCCTGGGATTCAATTTGAAGAAAAAGATTCAATGATTGGTGAGATAAGC
>CAZPFM010000158.1:0-6350 GCA_964585845.1 uncultured Bacteriovorax sp. | reverse complement strand
TTTCTCTTTTTGCCAGAGGTGAAGGCACTCCTCTGATGGAAACTCGCCAGGGGCTGCGCTTTGTAACTCCTATTTGCTATGAGATCCTGGATTCAAATTACATGCGAAATCTTCTCTCCATCTGGGGAGATAATCATTTCATCGTTAATCACACCAATGATTCCTGGTACGGCGATACGGCGGAACCCTTGCAGCATCTCTTCTTATCGAAGTGGCGCGCCCTGGAGTTTCAGCTTCCGATCATCCGGAGTACCAACACTGGAATCACATCGGTGATCTTTCCCGATGGAAGTGAATCAAAAAGATTAGGTGTGGGGGATAGAGATATTCTTGAGAACACTATCGAGATCCGCAAACCAGAAGAAACCATTTATCTTCGCTGGGGCTTTATCCCCACTCTGCTTCTGGCCCTCTTTCTTGGAGGAATTACTTTCTGGATAGAGAGGAATGAAATCCGGCCTTAAAGAGATCGTGGAGTCGTAAGACTCCCAAAAAGTCTCCGTTCTTATCGATCACCGGTATCACCGAAATCTGCCGCTCCCGGGTTTCCATGACCTTAAGTGCCTCAAAGGCGAGAGTCTCGGCATGAACACTCACAGGTTTTTTCGTCATGAGTTCAGAGACAGAGGACTTCAAAGCATCAGCACTCTTGGCAAAAGCGCGGCGGATGTCTCCTTCCACGAGAATTCCCTGAAGGAAATTCCCTTTTAAGACAGCACACATTCCCACAGGTTTTTGAGTCATGGCGATGATTGCATCCTGAAGGGTGGAGTTCTCCTCCACCAGCGGGCAATTATCTTTTTCGATCATGAGCTTATCCACGGTGAGGGAAAGGGACTTCCCCAGAAGACCCGCCGGGTGATTCACAGCGAATTTTTCCCGTGAAACTCCTAAAACACTCTCATAGAGCACGGCCATCGCATCCCCCATGGCCAGGGCCAGGGTGGTACTCGTCGTGGGGGCGAGATCATTAATACAGGCCTCTTTATCTACAGATGCATCCAGGACAATTCCGGATTTTGCAGCGATGGGTGAGTTCACATTCCCCACCAGGGCCACGATGCGCTCAGCGGGAACAGAAACATAGGGAAGCATATTCAGAAGCTCTTCAGTGGTTCCGGATTTGGAGATGAGAACTAGAGCATCGGACTTAGAGACCCGGCCCAGATCCCCATGCATGGCCTCTGTAGGATGAAGGAAGAAAGAGGGCAAACCCAAGGAGGAGAAAGTGGCAGCGATCTTTGTGCCAATGTGACCAGACTTGCCGACACCAGAGACGATGAGACTTCCACCGGTATGAGTTAAAAGCTCGAAGAGGGAGACCAGCTTCTTTGCCTCGTCACCGGAAATCTTCTCCGCTGCCTTAAGCAAAGCTTCCGCCTCAGTCTTTAGAACCTCTTTAAACACATTTTTATGATCCATGGGGGCCTTCAGTTTCTTTTTATCTCAATCATTGATAACATAAAAATCATGAAAATTTATCTAATTATCGGACTCCTGGCCCTGAGCAGTTGCGCGAGCTATGAAAAATTCCGTCAGGTCACTGAAGAGTTGGAAATTCCTAGCAAAGTTTTTCGCGCCGATTTTAACCAGACCTGGCAGGCGGTGATTCAGGTGATGCGCAAATACGATATCGCGCAACAGAATCAGGAAGCAGGATTTATCAAAACCCGCTTCATGGATAATACCCTCGAGAAAAATTTCACTGACGCCTTTGGCTCTTCTGACGCCGTCAAGGCCGCTAAGTTTAAGCTCATCATCAATGTGGTGAAAGGTTACCGATCATCCCGTGAAGTCACGAAAGTGACTATCTACAAGCGCCAGCTCGTGGAACAGGATTTTCTTCAGGGCTGGAAAGAGATTCCGACGGATGGAATCCAGGAGCAGACTCTTCTCTACCGGATCGAGCGGCTCATCGCTATCGACAACAAATTAAGAGAGATCGACAAGGCCCGGGAAAAAGAGCAGCTCGAGAAGGCCAATCTTTAAATTTTCTTATTGCTTGAGGCAATCGCCTGCTTCGCCCAGAATTTCTTTCGGTTCGCATCCGGCGAGCGCAATCCTGTGATCTTTTCCAGAGAATAATCCAGGTCATCCTGAAGATCAGCGTAATCAGATTTTTGAATAAGTTTCAGGAGAGGTCCCCGGGCTTTTTCAAAGCGAAGATCACCCAGAGTTCGGATGACAGTCTTCACAATGGATGTGCGCTTACGATTACCCACATCTCCGGAGTAATTGGAGCCGTCATACATCATCTGCCAGACATGGGGTGCAAGCGTCTTTATCTTCATCTGAGAGATATTATCTAAGGCCTGGACGCGGACGATGAGGGAAGGGTCCTGCAGGGCCTTGGAGTAGATTTTCACATAGGTATTCTGCTTGAGGGCCAGAAGGGCCTTAAGAGAAGCCACTCGCATCATCCAGTGAGGATGATCAGAGAATTTAGCAATAAAGGGAGCTGATTTTTTCCCCATGATTCTTCCGAGGAGCATGGTGGCATGCCAGCGGTTCTGATCAGGGTACTTGGAAGACTTCATCACATTAATAAGAAGAGGCACGGCTTTTTGTCGGTGACGAAGAGTATGGCGCTTTAAAAGAGAGACAAATTCCGGCGAACTCGCATCAGCGGCAAACATCTTCTGGAGTTTATCTAAGGAATAAAGGTCTTCTTTTTGAACGGAATGTTTTCGGGCGACTGGATTTTTAAGGAGTCGGATCTCATCACTCTTCGGAACGGCCGCGAGGGCAGAGAGAGTGAAAAGGCTCAAGCAGGAAGCCAAGAAGAGATTCATTTTTACCCCAGCATTTTTTCAAACTCTGAAAGGAGATCTTCCGGAGTGCGTTCTTTAGTTTCATCGCCCTCCCCTTCTTCAGGGGCAGAGGCTTCGAGATTTTCTTCTGATTCGGAAGCGGCTTGAGGCTCATCCGGAGAACTTAAAAAGTCTTCGAGTGCAGAGTCATCAGACTCTGAAGACTCTTCGGCCATCGGCTCTTCGAGAGTTTCGCCGAGATCACTCATGAGTTCATCAACTTCGGCATTCCCTTTCGGTGTGTCCTCTTCGATGGTGGACTCTGGAAGTGCTCCCCCCTGGGCAGCGAGGGATTTTTTAAGCTGTTCATTTTCCTGCTGGAGGCGTTTTAAGTTCGCCAGATCATCTGCGATAATTTCGAATTCCTTCAGTCTGTCCCGGAATTCATCCCGCTCTTTAGACACTGATTCAAGTTCGGCACGGGCGGCGTCGAGGGCGGTGTTGTCCACAACAGGTGCTCCGCCTTCTGTGCCATTGGCCAGCATGGCCTCAAGCTCTTTAATGCGAGCGTGGGCTTTTTTAAGTTCGCTATCTGAGCCCTGGTATTTAGCTTCGAGTTCTTTGTTGGCCGCCTGTAGAGAAGAGAGCTGGGCCTCAAGGCTAGCAAGCTGTGCTTTTTTCTGATTGAGTTCTTCGAGAAGGGCCGTGGAAGGAGCGCCCGCCGGAGCAACGGCCGAGCCGCCACCGAGTTTATCTACTGGCATAACCGAAGGAATGGATTGCATCCCTTCAAGATCAAGTCCGCCGCCTCTAAAAAGCGAAGACTTTAAAGCAGTCGAATTCTGGATGATGGAGTCTAAGTAATTTTTAACCACATTGGCCGGGATGGCGTGTTTGAGATTGTGGTATTTGCGGCGGTTGGAAAACCAGAGCCAAAGAAATAGCGTCGAGAGGATGACCATCATTCCGGTGAGGATCACCAGAACTTCGGGCCCAAATTTATCTACATAATTAATCAAAGTTTCGAGCACAACCCCTCCATGGATTTTCTCGAGCAATACGGCTCCTCAACTATTATCAAACCCATGGGAATTATTGTCAAAGTAAAGAAATTATTACTTGTTGAGGATGCTCTTGAGATTGGGGTAGAGGGCCGGGTCCGCGGCCAGAACCGAGACACAGAAAGGATGAAACTTCTGGCCTTTCATATTGGAGATTTTTACTCCGGCTTCCTGACAGATAAGTCCAGCGGCGGCCACATCCCAGGGCTGAAGGGAGTATTCCCAGTAAGCATCGAGCATCCCGGCCGCTACATAAGAGAGCTCAAGAGCGGCCGAACCCAAGCGCCGCATGGCCCGAACCTGAGGGAAGTTTTTCAGGAGACTCTTTTCCACTTTGGAAGAAGAGAGATTAGCTGACAAAAGTGCTTCGTGAAATCCCTTCTTGGATTTGCGGGCCTTGAGCCGGATCTTCACTTCCTGCTCCCCCACCAATCGGACCAGGAATGCCCCTTTCCCTTTGACGGCGTAGAAGAGCTCGCAATTGACCGGATTATAGACCACCCCGACGAGGGTTTCATTTTTATGAGTGAGGGCCAGGCTCACGCAGAAAAAAGGTACCCGGTTATAAAAATTATTCGTCCCATCCAAGGGATCGATGAGCCAGAGGTAATCATCGGTTTTGATTCCTTCGATCTTCATCTTCCGGGCAAAGGAATCTTCTTCCGAAAGAATAAGATGATCGGGGTAGGTCTCTTTAATTTTTTCGATGACGAATTTTTCCGAGAGAAGATCAGCTTCGGTCGCCAGCCCCTGCTTCCCCTTATCGAGAATTTTCAAGGGAGATTTATAAGAACTCACAAGATGCGAATTGAGGATCTCTCCGCACTCGAAGGCCCAGTCGATCATATTTTTAAGGGCCGAATCGAGCCTAATGCCGGTCTTCGGAGTCTTCTTCTGAACTTTCTTCATTTAACTTCTCTTCCATTAGGCGCTCCAAGACCTCGGCTTCATCCTCGGTCATCTTCTGCGCGGGTAAGGCGTAGGACTCGGTTAACCATTTCCCAAGATCCACTTCCCGGCAACGTTCTGAACAAAAGGGCCGAAAGCTTGAGTCGTGATAATTAAACTGAGTCTCACAGATGGGACATTTTACTTTTAGTATCTTCATTGATCCAGTCTCGTGCGCAGGTTTTCAAACTTATTTAAGATCTCCTGATCATAGACATAATCATAATCATCAATGCGGTCGATGAGGAAGACCCCTCTGACTGAATTGCAGCCAAAAACCGCATCCGCTTTCAGGAGCTGCTCCATCGTGGTCTCCGACTCAATACAATCATCAAAAAATTCATGGGCCACTTCCATGACTCTCTTGCGCATGATTCCCTCAAGGACATTGGGCCCCACTGGATGCGTATAGATCGTGTTGTGTCTCATCACAAAGATATTGGCGACAGAGGATTCAAGAACGGTGTCATTGGCAGAAAGGTAGAGAAGATCATCGTCTTCGGGTTTCAGATAACGGCGCTGATTGAGGATGGTCTCTAGATAGTTCCCCGCCTTCACAAAGCTTGGCCACCAGAGTGGTCTTGGGATGGCCGGGCAAGTCCGGAGCTTAAAGGTCTTATCCCCCGTTCTTTTCGGATCAAAGTTGGAGGAGAGAAGATGAGTTTTTAGACTTGAAACGGAGATCACCTTTTCATTCCTAAGTCCCCGGGCCTGTTCCCGGTAGATTGTGAGTCTTAAGATCTTATTGCCCACTTCTTGTTGATACCGCGCTTCAAGACGGTTTTTAAAATAGAGTGCCCAGTCGTCTCCGTCTGAAAAAGGGCCATAAACGAACTCCACACCCCGCTTCAATCGATCGAAGTGAAGATCCCAGTCACGAACGACTCCATCCACCATTCGCATGGTGGTGAAAACAGATTCTCCATAGAGAAAAGCTCGGCTCGCGGTATCCACATTGCCCCCTTAAAATTTGGCCTCTCGCCCTTGAACATGATAGCTTTGACCGGGAGTTTTAAACCACCTCTTTTTATGATGCGATTAACCATTCTGGGCTTTGGGAATCAGGCCAAATCCTGGGCACAAAATTTAAAAGATTCTGGGGCCAGAGTCCGGATTGCTCTTCGGGCGGACAGCCATTCAAGAAAGGCTTGCCTGAGTTTGGGCTTTGAGGTCGTGACCATCGGAGAGAGTGAGTTTTATGAAGACGCAATCTTCGCTCTTTTAACTCCGGACGATACCCACCACATCGTTCTTAAAAAAATCGGAAAAAAATTCAAGTCCGGCTCTCTCATCCTCTACGCTCACGGCTACTCCTGCATCACCCATAAGTTTCAGGAGATCTATCCTGATCTGAAACACATCCTCTTTGCTCCCAAGGCCATCGGCACGGCCCTTCGGGAAGAGTACCTACGCAAAGGAAAACTCGGCGCGGTCTATTCTCTGGAATATGTTAAACCAGAGACGAAAAAAGAAATGGAAGAGTTCATCTTTGACTTTGCCCGCTGCCTCGGGATCACCATGGGTCCTTTTGCCACAAGCTTTGAGCGGGAAACCAAGGCCGATCTTTTCTCCGAGCAGGGACTTCTCTGCT
>CAZPFM010000157.1:0-6355 GCA_964585845.1 uncultured Bacteriovorax sp. | reverse complement strand
GAAGAGCTTTCACACTGCGGATGCGAATTTAAATTCTTTGAGCAATGATGCAGCTAAGGCAGCGCAGGCAACAAATTCCGGCTTGTCGGACCTTAATGCCCCAATGCTACAATCAAAGAATACAACAACACCTTCGCAAGCGGCGAGCGCTTACGAGGATGTAGGAATCTACGATTAGTTTTATGAGTAAAGTGAATTCGTTCTTAATCCCTAATGTGTCGACACTTCCTTCCGAGGTAGAGAAGGCGCAGAAGAGTAACACCCTCGCAAAGGGTGAGAAGAGCGAGTTTAAGGATCTCTTAGGCGGAATCAGCAAAGAGAACAGTAATGTTTCTCTTCGTCAACCGCAGATCACTCCAGCGGAAGTTGGACCGGAAGTTAAAGTATCAACTCATGCAATGAAAAGATTGCAGGAGCGAAATATCGAGCTTGATGGAAATGAATTCATGAAGCTCAAAGAAGCGATGGGTAAGCTGCGTGCCAAGGGCGGACATGACTCCCTTGTGATCACTCAGAAAGCTGCGTACGTCGTCGACGTTGACAAAAATACCGTTGTCACCGCCGTCGATAAGAACAGCATGAATGATAACGTGTTTACCAAGATCGATTCGACTGTATTTATGATGTAAACCTACATAGGAGTTGTAGGGGAAGCATTTAATATTAATTTGGATTGAGGTTGGCTGGTCCTTTTCTGGAAGCCATTGGTGGAGAGCCCGTAGTGCTCGAAACCCCTCGCCAGGGTCTAGGAGGGACAGATGAGTATTCTTTCGTCTTTTAACACAGGTGTCACAGGTCTTCAGGCAGCAGGTTCAAGCATGGGTGTTATCGGTGATAACATCGCCAACGCCGGAACCACAGGTTTCAAATCTTCCCGCGCAGAATTTCAGGACATGCTCTCTCAATCTCTTAAAGGGATCGATGGCGGAGACCAGATGGGATCCGGAGCAAAGCTTGCGCACATCACAGGTCAGTTCACACAGGGAACTGTCACACGAACACAAAACATCACAGACCTCGCGATCAACGGTAACGGATTCTTCAAGGTCCAGGCTCCGTTTGGTGACGGATTCACCCGCGATGGCTCTTTCCACTTCGATAAAGACGGCTACATGGTAAACGGTGACGGTTATAAAGTTGTTGGTTTCGGTGTGGACGATAAAGGAAACATCACCAATCAGCAGAACCCAATCAAACTCGGAAATACAAACATCGCAGCGACTGCCACTTCTGAAGTGAACATGCGCATGAACCTTGACTCCCGCGACGGAGTAAAGGCTTTCAATCCAGCGATGCCAGATAAGACTTCAAACTTCAATACATCGGTCACTGTCTACGACTCAACCGGTGCGGCCCGCCTCGTGACTCTTTACTTCAATAAGCAAGCTGATGGCGCGACTTGGGAATACCACGCTATGGTTGACGGTAAAGACGCCGCTAACGGTAAGCCAGGTGAGATGCTCGAGATGGCCAACGGAACATTGAAGTTCAATCAGAAAGGTCAGCTCGAAGAAGAAACTCAAGGCACTAACGCTTTCAACTTCAACAAGGGCGCCCTTGCTGGTCAGAAGATCGCTTTCAACTTCGGTGAGTCTCTTAAAGAAGGTGGAACAGGTCTTGATTCAGCCACTCAGTACGGTTCGAAGTCTTCTGTTTCTCGTCACACGGCTGACGGAAACTCTGCAGGAACTCTTGCCTCTATGTCATTCAATGATGAAGGGATCCTGACAGCAGTTTACGACAACGGTCAGCAGAGAAATCTCGGCCAGGTTGCCGTAACAAAATTCGAAAATAACGAAGGTCTCTTTAAGACTGGTAAGAACCTCTTCAAGCAGACCCTTAAGTCTGGTCAGGGAGCGGTTGGTAAGCCAGGTGCCGATGGCCGCGGAGAAGTTCTCTCTAAGTCTATTGAGCAGTCCAACGTTGATATTGCTAATGAATTCGTGAGCCTCATGGCGGCTCAGAGAAACTTCCAGGCGAACACCAGAACGATCACAACATCTGATCAGATGCTCCAGGAAGTTCTCAACATCAAGCGCTAATAGCGGCTTGACCTCCTAAACTCCTAGTCTCTAACTCCTAAGAAGGGCGCCCGAAAGGGTGCCCTTTTTTTTTGACGGCGATTTCTTATTTTTTAAGAGTAGCGACCCAGCCAAGAGAATTCATCACGAGGTCACAGCTGTAGGAAAGGCTACGATCAAGAGCTTCTGTCTGAATGCAGCGAAGAGCAGGGGACTTTCCTTTGGTGGAAATAGTCTTTCCGTTGGACTCATTCTTCACCACTCGCGGAAGATCAGAGAGAGATTCATAGAGTTTCATGGCATCAAGGCCAGAAAGAAGAAGAGTGACGTAGCCATCGGCTTGATTGATTTCCAGATTGGCACTCTTATAGTCCTGATCAAGATGTTTTGCTAATTTATCTTCTTTTGGATTCCCATTGTCGCCCAGGAATTTTGTCTTTGTATCGATACTCACAGAGCAATTAAACTTCTGTCCTTCTTCATTGTTTTTCTTAAGACAGTAGATGAACTTACCCGTTTTAGAAGTTGTGACATTGTCTTCCCACGGGACTTCTTCAACCTGAAGAACCTCGTAGGCTTTCTGAGCGTCAACATCATTGAGGATGAGAGAGGTTGATCCGTCCGGCATAATGAGAAGGTTAGATCCTGTGTAGGCCGCAACCTGCTTCTCAATAATGACCTTATCCCCGGCTTGCTTTTCAAGCACCGGTCCCGGAACCTCGACGATTTTTCCGGCCTTGCCACAGGCAACGGCAAGAAGAAGCGTAGCGAGAGTGAGAGAATACTTCATAAAAACCTCAGATCTTTAAAACGGCATTCACGCCGTAATGGTCGCTTAAAGGGAGAAGGCCGTCGTCGTCCTCCCGCCCAAAGCAGGAAAGTTTCACTGGTCTATCAAATACCACACCTTTGCTGATCACATCTACCGACTCTGAAACAAAGACATGGTCTATGGTCGAATCAATCTGGTCCCAAGTGAGAGTGAGATTCCAGAAAAAATAGGAAAACTGGATGATAAAGGGTGGATCGCGCACCAGAGGGTTCATAACCTCCCAGGTCTTCTTTTCCAGCGAGTCCACAAGCTTCAGGTCATGCTCTTTCATGTGAGGAACAAAGCCCTCATTCCAGATGATCTTTGCGGCATCATACTGCTGGTACTTGTATTCCATATCCGGGCCCGCATTGAAGTCACCACCGAGAACAAAGTAGTCAGTGTTGCGCTTAAATCGTTCGATGAATTTTGTGATTTCCTGCAGATGGACGAGGTGGAGTGCACTTGCCCTATAGGCCGTGCTGTAGGAAGTGTGAACATTGAGTGCACCCAGAGTCTTGCCGTTGCCGAGGTCGAGCTTCATGTAGAGCATGCCCTTATTGGACTGCTTATCGATTGTGTAGGGATGAAAGGCGATCTCCAAAGGCTTAAGATTAGTGATCGTCATCTGCCCGTTATTTTTTAAGAGCTCAAACTTTCGGGGATAAACCTTAAACCCGCGCTTTTCAGCTGCCAGTTTGAGGGCCCGGAAGACCTTCCAGGTCCAGGCTTCCTGAATGAAGAGAACAAATTTTTCGCTCTTATAAATCGGTGAATTTTTATCTTTGAAGATAGCCTTGATCTGCGGCTCAACTCGTTCGGTTGTACAGGCTACAAAATCAAGACCCCAGGAACTGAGCTGGCCCATGTTGTAGGTTGTAACCGATACATGGGGCCAGCATAGCGTAGGAAGAAAAAAACTAAGAACGAGAGCGATACGCAAAATCACAAAAGTTCCGGTCTACTATGGAATCTCAACAACTCCGGTCGCAGCGTGTAGTTTAACTGAGCAAGTAATCTGATCGTCTTTCTTTTCCGATCCTTTTTCATTCTTACAAGTAATCGGTGCTTCCCCGGATCCGGCCTTCGTTCCGATGATCTTGTCACCTTCTGAACTTGAAGACTCACCAACTTGCATGGAGTAGAAAAGTGCTTCGGCATCTTTCCCGGAAACGGTGATAAAGGCGTCTTTTTTACTTCCGACGATCTTTAAGTTTGTACCGGTGTAGGTACGAGGTGAAGGGAATATTTTTCTCTTATGCTTTCCAATCTTTTCTTCGGCGTTGGCAACGACTTCACCGTCTTTGTAATTGATATTCATGACACATTCAGAAGAGGAACACTCAATATGCTTTGAAACCTTGAATGACTCTTTTGACTTCCCTTCGCCACGCTTTTCGACTTCGATGGCAAGACGTTTGAAGAGTCTCGCGGAATCTTCATCACGGATGATAATCTTCCCTTCAGCTTTTGCGGAGGGGTAAGTGAGGGTGACATTTGAGCCTCGGTAGGTCGTCCGGAGACGGAAGTCACCATCCTGAGTCTGGTCATTTTGCCCCTGGTCCTGGCCATGGTCGGTATCAACCGGTTTTATATCCGGATCGATGGTATTGGTGTTACTCGAACCTGGTCCACCACTAAGAACAGGTGCTTTACTCTTAGGTGACTTAGAGCAAGCTGAAAGTGCGATAAGTGCAGACAGAAGGATCATTGATTTCATATTTTGCCCCTTGAGGTTTTGACAAATGATAACGAAAGAAGGGATTTGCCGGAGGGGACAATGTAAATATTTCGGGGGGTGTAAAAAGATATGACAGCTGTCTTATCCCTAAGCAGGATTTAACAGATCGAAGGCAGGTCTTTTAATACCGGCTTTTATGAGCACCTCATTCCCACGCAGAAGAATATCCGTTTGAAGGGCCTTCTCGAAACTCACATCATTTACATAGCACTTGACCCGAATTTGCATGGCTGGCCGCCGAGCAAAGTCGACTTCAGAGAAAACAATTTTTACCGGTTTCTTGAGAAAGACGTAGGGACAGGTGACAGCAGTTTCGTAGAGGAGCTCTTTAGCCTTTCTTAAGTCAGCAGTAAGATCGAGATGAAAATTTACCTCAATCATCATGTCCAGGGCACCGAAGTTCCCAGAACTCACCACATCGGTGATAAATTTCGAGTTAGGGATTGTCACGACATTGTCATCAAGAGTGACCAGGCGAACTGCCCGGAGCCCAATACTGGTGATTTCACCATATGTACCCTCAAAGCTCACCCGGTCACCTACCTGGAAAGGGCGATCAAAAATGAGGATGACCCCTGCGACCACTGAAGAGACGAGGTCTTTCATGGAGAGACCGAGGGCAACGGCAAGGGTTCCGCTTACAGCGATAAGAAGGGACTTTGGTGGTTGTAGAACACCGTAGAAAAGGTAGATCCCGCCAAAGATATATATAATAAAGGATATAACCGTTACGATTTGAGCCAGAAGAAGCCGCTGCGATGGAAGTCTATCATGGAGGTGCCGACCGATAGAGCTGACAAACTTGACAGCAATCCCCAGAAGGACAACACCCATAAGAAGGAAAAAAATCCTAGCGAAGCTAAAGATCTCGATGGCAGTACTTAGGCTTTCAGCGTCTGTTTCATTCATATAAAAAATTCTTTCCTACAAGATAATAGTCAATGGCACCCTGTGCTCGGGATGAAATACGGATCCGACTTTCAGTGTCCGACCAAATGAGCTCTTTTTCATGAGCCTCTTTAAGACATTTACGAACAATTAATAGGTCGAGTCCGGTGCTGCGGATGAGTTCATGAGAGGTAAGGCTATCATGGCGAGCAATAGAAGCGAGAAGAATAAGTGCCTCAGTGCTCATGGTACCGACGATGGATGACTCGATAAACTGCGGAACTCCTACATGGATATTTCCCGAGCTTGGTTCCGAGATGGCTGACACCCAATGCATGAGGGCTGCCCGGGGATTTCCTCGTGATTGACCCCAAAGCAGCCTGAAAAACTGGACTTCGGTTTTTTCACCCAGGACGTTACCCGTTCCATAAGCAGACACAGACTCATCAAAAGTGCGGCTGTATCCTGTTGCTTCATGCCGATTCAGGATGAGCTTCTGGATTTCTTGGTCCGTCCACATACGAAGTTTATAAGTCTTTCCATAAAAGTGATCCCTCCCAAGTACTCCCTGGAGATAAGTCCAGGAATGAGTCGCTACGGCAAGACACCAAAAGGTATTTCTGGTCCGCAGTCCGATAAGTTCCATAAAAGCCCTATAGGCTTCAAAACCACCGATCTGGGCCAGAAAAAGATTATGAACATCATCGATGAAAAAAATTCTTTTCTCCAAGCTTTGGGAATCGAAGAGAAGAAAGTCCTCCAGAGAATTGAGAGGTGTTTCACAGATCTCTGAAAGCCACTGATAGAATTCGCCCTTGGTTGTGATCCGAGGCGGAACCCGGTGGTAATGTTTTGAACCGGCCTCCACCCGACGCATGATTGTCTTAAGTGTAG
>CAZPFM010000156.1:0-6374 GCA_964585845.1 uncultured Bacteriovorax sp. | reverse complement strand
ATTCTCTCCCGGCAAAATCTCATGGAGTCCAGTCTTAATATTCTGATCGAAGGGGAGACAGGTACAGGAAAGACGGACCTGGCAAGAAAGATTCACGAAAAGAGCCGAAGACCTGGACCGTTTGTGGCCATCAATCTTTCGGCCTACAATCCTCAACTCATCGAATCGGAACTCTTCGGCCACAAGAAAGGCTCCTTCACCGGGGCCATCAGCGATAAGGTGGGTGCCTTCACCCTCGCTCATCAGGGAACTCTTTTTTTGGACGAGATCGACTCTCTTCCCTGGGAAATTCAAACCAAGCTTCTTTGCTTTCTCGATTCGAAAAGTTTCCGTCGGGTAGGAGATATGAAGGAGCTCTCAGTGAATACAAGACTCATCTTCGCTTCGGGAAGAAAGCTCTCTGATATTGTGGAAAGAGGGGAATTTAGAAAAGATTTTTTCTATCGCCTTCATTCTGGACAAGCGGTTGAACTCTTACCTCTCAGGGCCGACACGGGAAGAATCCGTGAGGCCTGCCGCTACTTTGCCTTAAAGAATCGAGTCAGTTTTTCTGAGCGCGTTCTGGACTTCTATCAAACCCTTGCCTGGCCTGGAAACCTCCGTGAGCTCTTTGGCCACCTGGAGAAAAAGCGAGTCCTGGGTCGCTCAACGAAGCTTGATTTCGATGTGGTGGATGAGGAGCTTCTTCTTCTGAGTTCGGATCTTTTGAGTTTTTCAAGCATAGAAGAGATGAAGCCCATGCAGGCGATGAAAGTAGAGTACGCTAAAAAAGCCATGGCCCTTTGTGATGGGAATGCCGCTTTAGCCGCGAGAAAACTCAGGCTGAGTGAGAAAACTGTCAGAAATCTATTGGGAAAGGTTAGTTAGCCAGCATGTAGGTGATTTCAACATTCACCACGTGGCCCCTGATCTCATGCTCTTTAAGAAAGTTATTGATCTCAATAGCAAGTTTTCTTCGGAGGATCTCTTTGCCCTCTTCTTTGAGAGGAAAGTCAGCGATGGAGGGCTCAAGATTCAAAAGGAGGTGATCCCGAAGTTGGAATTCCCTCTTACTCATAATCTTGCGGCTCTCCCGAGTAGAAAAAGTCACATTGAAATCCACATCCACACTCTTTAACTGATTGACCTTGGCGATGTAGACAGGAATCCGAAGTGAGGTGAACTCGAGGTGACGCTTTTCTTTCTTATAGTAATCGGGCCGTGAATACTCGGAGACTTCTGACTCCACACTGGCCGGCGATCGTGAGACGTCAAAACCATTGACGAGTCTTTGGCCTGAAAAAATCATATTGATTCCAGCAAGAAAAGAGGCGGCCGTGAATCCTAGCAGGAGCATACTTTGAGCGGCCGAGAGCCCCTGGAGCCACTGGGAAAGTAAACCCAGCGGAGCAAGAACAATGAGTTTCATCTTGGAGAAGCTTCCATCAGGACGAATCTGGTATTTAGACTTAGCGAAAGCGACGGAGCCCTGAAGGGTTTTCTTAAAATCAAAAACGCTCAGCTGGTTTTTCACCGATGCGATGATTCTGAGACCAAGGGACTTGAGTGTCTCTGGCAGAAGACGAAGGCGATTGAGGATAAGTGAGTAAGCGGAGTGAATCCACCCAAACAAACGCTTTAGAGGAGCGGGCACAAGCTTGTAGAGTAGCTCGCCGAGCTTCCAAAGAAAGAGATTCACGTAATGTTCGAATTTTTCTAGCAAATTCATTCTGGAGTCTTATCGACTCATTTCACCAGGAATTTAGATCCTGACTGCTTTGGTCTTCGATAGGCAGGTTTTTCCCTTTCTGAGGGGAATAACCCTTGTTTCTCTAATCCCTCCCGCTCCTGACCGAAGAGGAGAGGCGAAGACAAAGCAAGGATGATTTATGTCGCGTAATTTAATACTTCCTTTACTCCTGGGTCTCACGGCCTGCTCCCAGTTTCAAACGGGACGAAGCTATCTTTCCGAGATGGAGTATGACGATAGCCCTTATTACCGGCCAGCGGTGGACTTTCCGGTTCTGGCTGGAGACACCGGATCCATGGGGAGAAGCCTTGAGGATTACGGTCCTGGAACTCCTCTCTCAAAAGATGCCGCCTACGCTAAAAGACGGGAGACCTCCCTTGAAGGCGAACTCCTGAGACTAGAAGAGGCACAAAGCCAGGAGGATCTGGAGTTCTACCAGACCCAGAAAAGATATCTCTCCACCACCTCAGAGAAGATCTATTTCTTAAAACTTCCTCACTTTGAGAGAGAGGATTATCTTCGCTCCCGGGGATTTGCTGAAAAAGCTCCGGAGACCGCATCTCGTCAGCCCGCTTCTTACTTTGGTGTTCGGAGTGCCCAACTCGGATTAGGGATGAATAAGCAGGAAGTCGTCGACTCCCTCGGAAGACCCTATAAGGTCGAAATCGCTGGGAACCCGAGCTTTGAGAATGAACGCTGGGCCTACAAGATGAATGGCGCAACGAAATATATCTACTTCGAGTCCGGAACCGTCCAGGGATGGGAATAATCCCAAGGACTTAACCCCCGCCTTCCCCTAGGAAAAGGGTGCCATTTTCCCTCATTCAGGGTACCCTAACTGTTATCCAAATAGACTGAATACTTAATCTCATTTTGCGGGGATAACGGAATGGACTTTACTCTGGATTTTGAGCGACCGGTGACCGAGCTCGAGCGACAGATTCGCGAACTCAAAGAAGCCTCTCATCAGAACATCGACATCACTCACGAGATTGCGGCCCTTCAATCGAAGGTCGATCAGATGCTTGAAGAAATCTTCAAGAATCTCTCTCCCTGGGAGCGGACTCAGCTCTCCCGTCACCCGGCCAGACCTCATGCCATCGACTACATCGAAAAGATCGTGGAAGATTTTCATGAGGTGCATGGGGACCGACGTTTCTCTGATGATCCATCGATGATCACAGGTTTCGGTTTCATCGACGGCCAGAAGGTCGCCGTGATCGGAATTGAAAAAGGTCGAAAGACTCAGGAGAAGATCAAACGAAATTTCGGAATGGCCAATCCCGAAGGTTACCGTAAAGCTCTTCGAGTCATGCATCTTGCAAATCAATTCAATATTCCGGTCGTGACCTTTGTCGATACTCCGGGAGCCTATCCGGGAATCGGAGCGGAAGAGCGAGGCCAGGCCCTGGCGATCGCGGAGAATCTCGAAGAGATGTTCAAAATCAAGACTCCTATCATCTCGATTGTGATCGGCGAAGGTGGATCCGGTGGTGCTCTCGGGATTGCCATCGCTGATAAAGTTTTCATGATGGAGTACTCTGTGTACTCAGTGATTTCTCCTGAGTCCTGCGCTTCCATTCTCTGGTCAGATCCAAAGATGGCCGAGACTGCAGCGAACTCTCTGCAGCTCTCTCCTGCTAAGGCCCTTGAGCTGAAGGTCATTGACTCTGTTATTAAAGAGCCGGCCGGAGGCGCTCACCGCTATCCGGATGAGGCGATCAAGAAAGTAAAAAAAGCTATTATGACGAGCTTCAAAGATCTTAAGGAGAAATCCCCTGAGGATCTAATGAATGGCCGCTTTGATAAATTCCGCCAGATGGGGAACTCCACCCTCATCGTTGATTCGGACGAAAAGGAATAGATCATGTCCGTTTACTCGATGACTGGTTTTGGAAAAGGCGAAAAAAGCGGTGAGAACTACACCGTCACGACAGAGATCAAGTCTGTGAATAACCGCTTTCGCGATTTTAAGTTTCGGATGAGCCACGTCTTTAATCCCCTTGAGATCGAGATCCGCTCCCGTCTTGAAGCGGAGTTTAAGCGTGGAAGTTTCGACATCAATATCACCTACAAGAAAAACGAAAAATCTGAAACCGAGTTTCAGGTCAACGAAGGAAAGATCGAAGCCTATCTCAAGCTCATGAAGTCAGTTGCTGAGAAGACAGGGACGGAACTTAAGTTTTCTCCCACAGAATTTCTCCGGGCCGATTTTTTTAAAGATGAAGATGACACCAGGGAAGAGGAGATGGCGCCCCTTCTATTTGCTTCTCTTGCTGATGCCATCAAAGCCTTGAAATCCTCCCGGGAGCAGGAAGGATCTAAGCTTGCTGGAAAACTCCTCGAGCATCTTGAAGTCTATGTAAAAAACCTCTCAGAAGTCGAAGAATTGAAGAATAAGTATCCTGAGATCCTCAAAGAAAAACTCATCTCCAAGCTTGATGAGAAACTCAAAGACCTCAAGGTTGATGAAGGTCGGGCGATGCAGGAAGTTCTTTACTA
This sequence comes from uncultured Bacteriovorax sp., assembly GCA_964585845.1. Lineage (GTDB taxonomy): Bacteria > Bdellovibrionota > Bacteriovoracia > Bacteriovoracales > Bacteriovoracaceae > Peredibacter. The sequence continues at coordinate 2,143 of CAZPFM010000156.1, read as the reverse complement.
TCTTGAACGCCTCGAAGTCGAAGAAGAACTTAACCGCGCAAAGATCCATGTTGGAAAACTCCGTCAGGTTCTTGGCTCTTCCGGAGAGATAGGTCGCCAGATCGACTTTCTTCTTCAGGAGCTTGGTCGAGAGACTAATACCCTTGGCTCCAAGTCCGCTCAAGCCGATATCTCCAGTAACGTCGTTGAGATGAAAGTCCAGCTCGAGAAAATCCGCGAGCAGGCACTGAATCTGGAGTAGTCATGCAGGGAAGAATGATCGTCATTTGCGCACCTTCAGGTACCGGGAAGTCCACTCTCTTAAACCGTCTTTTTTCAGAGATCCCTGAACTTGAGTGGTCGGTCTCCTGCACCACCCGGCCCATGCGGGAAGGGGAAAAGCACGGTAAAGATTACTACTTCATCTCAAAAGAAGAGTTTGAAAAAGAAATCGCTCAAAACAAATTCATCGAGTGGGCCAAGGTTCATTCAAATTATTACGGAACTTCCAAGACCTTCGTTGATGAAGGACTCAGGGCCGGAAAGAAAATGCTTTTTGACCTCGACGTTCAGGGCTCAGACGCTATGAAACGAATGTACGGCGATCAGGTCCAGGTGATCTTCATTGAGCCCCCGTCCATCGAAGAACTTGAAAAGCGCCTCACAGGAAGGGCCACTGAGCCACTTCATGTGATTCAGGAGCGGGTGGAAAATGCCCGCAAGGAACTTGAACGCAAAGAAGACTTTGATCACCTCGTCTTAAATGATGATGTGGAAAAGGCTTACGTCAGACTTAAAGAAGTTGTGGAAAGGATACTCGCCTAATGTTCTCAGAACGGATTGATTTCTCTCACGAACCAAACCTCTCGATCGACGAGCTCGTCAATCGTGCCGAAGTACTCATTCCGGATCTCGACATGAATCTTCTCCGGAAGTGCTTCGAATTTGCTAATGAGAAGCATGCCGGTGTGAAGCGCTCCTCAGGTGAACCTTATATCATTCATCCCCTAAACGTGGCGGCCACTCTTATTAAGCTTAAGATGGATCTCGATTCCATCATGGCGGGTCTTCTTCACGACGTGGTAGAAGACTGTGATGTCTCCCCGGAAGAAATAAGTAAGCTCTTCGGTCAGAGTGTTGCTCAGATTGTTGTGGGCTGTACGAAGATCTCAAAGATTAAGTTTAAGACCAAAGAAGAGTCCCAGGCGGAAAACTTCCGCAAGATGGTTGTGGCCATGGCCCAGGATCTTCGGGTCATCATCGTGAAGCTCGCCGATCGCATGCATAACATGCGAACCCTCCAGTACGTTTCTAAAGAAAAGCAGATGAAAAAGGCGCAGGAGACACTCGACATCTATGTGCCGCTGGCCTCAAGACTTGGTATCAACTCCGTCAAAGGAGATCTGGAAGACCTTTGTCTTCGCTATCTTCATCCTGAGATTTATTACCGGCTCGCTGAGAAGATCGCCATGAAAAAGCGGGAGCGAGAGTCCTACATCAATGAGACCATCGCTCTCATTGAAGAAAAGATGCTCGAGTATTCTGTCCAGGGTGATGTCACTGGGCGCTCCAAGCACTTCTTTTCGATCTATAAAAAAATGCAGCAGAGAAGTGTCGACTTCGAACAGATCCAGGATCTCCTGGCTTTCCGGATCCTCATTTCCAATATCACTGAGTGCTATAAGGTCCTCGGGATCATTCACTCTGCCTTCACACCCGTTCCTGGTCGATTCAAGGACTACATCGCTATTCCGAAAGTGAATAACTATCAGTCCCTTCACACCACAGTCATTGGTCCCAAGGCCGAACGAATTGAGATCCAGATCCGGACTTTTGAGATGCACGAAGTGGCCTAGCGCGGGGTTGCGGCCCACTGGAAGTATAAGGAGCGCTCGAAGGCGGAAGACGCCGGGGCTAAACTGAAATGGGTGGAAGAACTCATGGAGTTTAACCAGAATGTTCAGAGTTCTTCTGAATTCATGGATGTGGTTAAAAATGATCTGGATGTGGGTGGAGTGTTTGTCTTCACTCCCACCGGGGATGTCAAAGAGCTTCGTTATGGGGCCACTCCTCTGGACTTTGCCTACGCCGTTCACACGGAAGTGGGTAACAAAACCGTGGGAGCGAAGGTGAATGGGAAGATGGTACCCTTAAAGTACCGACT
>CAZPFM010000155.1:0-6402 GCA_964585845.1 uncultured Bacteriovorax sp. | reverse complement strand
TATTCACCCAATTTTTTTTTCTGAATCCAAGGAAAGAGATGAAAACAAAAGAGATGGCATCAGATGTGGTAACCCTATTAGTAAATAATTGTTCATTATGATCTATTTCATCTTCGGAATTCTGGTAATCATTTTGCTTCAATCATTTGCTATGCCGGGAGTCAATTCGACGTTAAACTCAATCGGCTTGGGAGCAGACGCCAGTAGGAATGTAGAAGCTTATAAAATAATTATCAGAGGAAATTTTGCTGATTTAAGTGTTGATCCAGGTGATGCCGAAGTCTTGTTGTTTTACGAAGACATATATCTTTCAAAGGCAAAGGTTTCACCGAATAAAAACTTTCAATTTTTGGTAGACTCAAAAGAAGGTAGATATACCCTTAGGTCAAGCTTCAAAAATCATAGCTGTGTCAGACATTTCTTTTTAACAAAGCTACAAAGAGAATTGTCGCTCGAGTGTGAACAAGGAAAGTAGTTTAATCATTCGCAGGACTGAAATGCAGCCAACTTTGAGATCATCGCTGATCTGGACGATGATCTTAAAGTCCTCGCAGTTCATACCCACTCATGGCCCAGGACGGATGATGTTCTCTCAACAGAAGTTACCACAGCGGGTGCTTCCAAAGGATTGGCATCAGTGTCCGGAACTTATCACTATCTAAAAGATGGACTGGGCTCAGTAACCGGAGTGACAACTGATACTGGCAGTCTGGTTCAGAGGTATGTGTACTCAAGCTTCGGAAAGCTTTTGAAAACTGTGGATGCTAGTGGTTTAGAAGGCAGTCCGCTGCTAAAAACGAGCTATACTTATACCAACAGGGAGTTTGATGAGGAGACGGGGCTCTACTACTACCGGGCACGTTATTACGACAGTCACAGTGGTAGGTTTATGCAGGAGGATCCGCATCCTGGATCAACTGATAACCCTATGTCATTTCTTTCAAAATATACCTACGTTGAAAATGACCCATTCAACGCTACTGATCCTTCAGGTCTGATTACTCTTAGAGGAGTTGTTTCTTTGGCTGCAGCCTTCACAGTTGGTTTTGCAGCAGGACTTGTGTTTGGTATGATTCTAGGTCCTGTAATGGGAGCTGTAACTGGGGGAGCAGTAGGATATCAACTAGGAGGCGAAGTAGCCTACTTTACAAACCGTATGCTAGGAGGAAGTAGAGATGAGGCCAATAGTTATAGAAATAAAGGACGAACATGGGGAATGATAGGTGGAATCATTGGTGGAGTAGTAGGAGGAATCTTGGGGAATAAGTCTGTTGCTGGAAGTGATGGAAGATCACCAGCTTGGGATGGATTTAACTATAAGAATTTGTCAGAAATAACTGCAAAATGTATTTTATCTGTGGGTGCGACAGTAGTCGGTGCTGGAATGTTAGGAGCAGCAGCAGCTACCTTTAAAGCCCATCCAGGTGGATCTTTGCTCTTAGCAGTGGGAGAAGTTTTGATTGGAGGTGTTGGCTTGATAGCAGCCAATACAGCATGTGCTACATTATGATGCCCTTAAAAATTAATAAATTCGCTGTATATCTATTCCTTGCGATTTTGGCTCCATGGTTTATGATTGCATTTCTTAAAGGTAGGCATCTTAGGTTAGAATTCTATTTGGATAATTTAGTCTTTCTTTCTGCTTTGTCTCTAATTCTAATTGGGCCAGTAATATTATTTGAAAAGGTGTTTAGTGAGCCCCGTTTGAGAATTTTAATGTGCTTTTTAATTTTTAGCCTATATGTCTTGGTGACGACTGTTATTATCACGGTCTCTGTTTTTTCGTATGGCTTTGATTAATAACTTAATCGAAAGTCTCGCAAATAAGAAAAGGTTTCGCAGGATAGGTCTTGGTTTCAAATGACACCATAGAAAATGATCAGGTCCGAGCTTAGACGCACGAACACTCTGGCGGTCAATCCCGTTCAGGACACAAAACCGATGATGTGCTCTCCACTGAGGACTCTGCAGAGAGAGCGAACAGGGCAATGGCACCATCTCTGGGACCTATCACGAACTTAATTTTGTCCATGAGTTAGGTCGGTTAAACTTGAATTCTACTGCTATTCTGGAAAAAAAAGCAAAGATGCTTCACGGTTCCTTAGAATTTTAGCAATTTGTATTTAGAGTTGCCGCTGAAGCAGTAAATTGTATACTTAAATAATGAACAAAGACACCATAATGCTGATCATAGGGCTCATCATCGCCCTCATCGTCTTCGGCACCACCATCTACTTTCGAAGCGGCGCTTTTTAAGGCGTCGAATCCTTTTCCTCAAAAATTGCGGCATCACTTGGGGCCAGAATGAAGTTCTGGAGACCCAGTTGATTGAAGATGAAGTCCGGGATGCGGATTCGGTAGAAGATTCCCTGCTCATGGGAAGTCATGTTTAGGATGTTGGCATTTCCTCGGATCCGGGAGTGAGCGTCTCCTGCCTCATACGGAATGAAGAGATCGTAGTGCTCCTGGAGAGAGAGGAAGTAATTGATGATGTGCTCTCTGAGATCCTTCATGTCTTCTTCGCTGTAGGATGAGACAAGAAAGGAGCTCGGGTAGTTTCGCATGATGATCCGGGCGCGGACGGGATCGTTGAGGATGTCTTTTTTATTAAAGACCACAAACTGGGGCTTATTATCCACACCCAGTTCTTTTAGGACTTCCTGAGTGACCTTTAAGTGCTTCTGGTAATTGGGGTCAGAGATGTCACAGACGATGATCAGAAGATCGGCTTCCATCGCGGACTCTAAGGTGGTCCTGAATCCTCGGACCAGTGTGTTCGGGAGGTTTGAGATGAATCCCACGGTGTCGATCAAGATCATCGGGGGCTTGGAGTCCGGGTTCAAGGTTCGGAAAGTGGAGTCGAGGGTCGCAAAGAGCTTATTTTCTTCTAAGACATTCACTCCGCACATGCGGTTCATGAGAGAGGATTTTCCAGCGTTGGTGTAACCCACAAGAGCGGCAGTCACGGCCTGATTCTGGCGCTTCTTCTTTTGCTGCTCCCGGGAGACCTGAACTTCTTCGAGCTGCTTTTTAAAAAACTCAATCCGCTCACGGACCATACGTCTATCAAGCTCGAGCTGCTGCTCTCCTTCCCCCCCGATGGCCGCACCGGCTGCTCGCTGCTTGGAAAAGTGACCCCACATGGAAGTAAGACGCGGAAGAAGGTACTGAAGACGGGAGATCTCGATCTGGATCTTCGCCTCTTTAGTGCGGGCGTGGTGAGCAAAGATCTCAAGGATCACGGTGTTTCGGTCCACGACCTCCATGCCTGTGATCTTTTTGATGTTTCGCTGCTGAGAGCCTGTGAGCTCAAAATCGAAGACAAGAAGAGTGGAGCCCTCATCTTTAGCGGCTTCTGCGATCTCCTGGAGTTTTCCCTCACCGAGCATCGTGGCCGGATCAATCTGCTTTCTGTTCTGAACGTATTCCTCACCTGGGATGAGACCCAGGGTCTTCAGGAGTTCTCTTAGTTCTCGGAGAGAGTTATTAGTCTCGATTACGGTGGCGTGATGCTCGAAGCGGTCACACACAATCGATACGAGAGAAGCCTTCTGGCCTAGGGGTAATTTAAATTCGTCTTGATTCATTCAAGCTCCACTTGCATATTGTCTAAGAGTCTCACTGATCCGATTTTCAAAACACCGAGAAGGGTGAGCTTCTTTGAGTTCTGGATGTCTGAGGATAAAGTCTCAGCGTCCCGGATCTCAAGGTAGTCCCAGCGAGGATCCTTTAAGGATTCATCGATGAAGGATTGGGCTTCGACGGTATTTTTCTTTTGGAGGATCTCTTTTATTTGGTTGAGGGTCTTTGAGAGAAGAAGTCCTTCTTCTCTTTCTTTATCACTTAAGTACTGATTGCGGCTTGAGAGAGCGAGACCGGACTCTTCTCTGATGATCGGCATGCCGATGATTTCAATCGGGAGAGCGAGGTCTTGAGTCATGTTCTTGATGATGAGGTATTGCTGGTAGTCTTTAAGACCAAAATAGGCTTTATGAGGCTTGGTTAATTCAAAGAGGCGGTAGACCACCGTGGTGACTCCCGCAAAATGAGTGGGGCGCTTCTCGCCTTCCAAAATACTTGAGACACCAGTTACTGAGATCTCCCGCTTCATTTCTTCCGGGTAGATCTCCTGAGGGGAGGCGGGGGAGAATACGATGATCTCGCTCATACTCTTGAGACTTTGAATCTTTAAGAGATCATCTTCCAGAGTGCGAGGATACTTATTAAAATCCTCACTGGGTCCAAACTGCTTGGGATTCACAAAGATGGAAAAGATGAGGTGATCGTTTTCTTCTAAAGCTTTTCTGGCCAGGGAGAGGTGACCCTCGTGGAGATTACCCATGGTGGGCACAAAGCCCACGCTGCCTTTAAGAAGGGAGCGCAGTTCAAGCATCTCTCTGGACTGAGTCACAAGGCGGATCAAGAAGAGACTCCTTTGAACCATTTTACGAGATGAGTGGCGAGCTCCGTTTTTGTCCAGGGATAAGGGCCATCAGATTTTTGAGGGGAGATGAGGTAGAACTCAGAATTTTCTTCCGAGAATCCTCTGAGCATTTCTCTTCCTATGAGTCCACTGGAGACTTTATTACCCACCATGAGGTCCACTGGCTTGCGGCTCATCTTCTCCCGGAAAACTGTTTCCGTGGTCTCTGTTTCCGCGGCAAAGCTAATAATTTTTTGATCTTGTTTTTTAAGCTTCAGGATTTCCTGAAGGATATCGGCCGCTTTTTTATAAGGAAGAGCTTCTTACATCTCTTCTTTTTTCATCTTGGAAAGGGAGGGTTAAAATTCAATGTCCGCGATGGCCCCGGTGGAAATATAAAGATCGGCCTTCGGGAAATACTTGAGTGCTGCTTCCTTCATGATCTCTGTTGTCGGAGTGGAGACCATGGTGAAATGAGGATGCCCCATGAGGTTTTCTATCTCTGGGGTGCAGCCGTGCCCCTTAAGAAGAACCACTTTATACCCTTCGCTCAGGAAAGCCTTCGCCACGGCCTTACCCATTCTACCGGTGGAAGGATTAGTAAGGTAGCGGACAGGATCTAAGGGCGAAGCAGTCGCCCCTGCGGTGACGACGATGGTTTTATTTTCATTTTTTAGTGGATCGAATGATTCGATTAAATCTTTCACTGCTGTGACATCCGGGAATTTACCGGCACCAATGTCCCCACAGGCCAGAAGTCCTGAATCAGGAGAGACCACACCCACATGAGGAAGGGCATTCATCTCTTGAAGCTGAGCTTGAGTCTTTGGGTGAGAGAGCATCTCTGTATTCATCGCCGGGAAAAGAAGAACAGGCTTTTTCCCAAAGGCGAGATAGACACTTCCCAAAAGATCGTTGTTCAGCCCGAGGTTTAACCGGGCGAGTGTGTTGGCCGAAAGAGGGGCGATGATGAGTTTATCTGCCCAGCGGGCCAGTTCAATGTGGAGAACCGTAGATTTTACAGCGAGCCTCTCCGGATCAAAGTCCTCCTGAGGAAGGTAGACGTTTTCAACACCGAGGTAGCGGAAGGTCTCAGGTTTAATAAATTCCAAGGCGCCTTTAGTGAGGATCACTTTAACGTCATGGCCTGACTTAAAAAGAAGCCTCGCTAGATCATAGGATTTATAGGCGGCAATGGAGCCGCTCACGGCTAAAAGGATTTTCATAGGGGTTCAATCTGGGTCGTAAACCAATGGAAGAGAGAGTGGTGAATGAGATTCGGGTCGGCCGTGATCTCTAAAGAAGGCCTAGAGTCATCGAGGATTTCTTCCCAGTACTTCATGCCTCCACCACTGACAAAGACTTTCTGGATCTTGTGCTGATCCAGAAGATTGTGCAGAAGTGCGCCGAAGGCCTGGTAGCTCGCTGACATAGCGTTCTTGGTGTCATGAGGAAGATCCAGAGTGAGGCTTGTTTCCCGCTCCACACCCTTTAAAAGTTCACCGGCATCAAAAGAGGCAAAATAATTTTTTAGCCCCGGGATGATATAGCCGCCTTTGAATCCCTCTTCAGTCAAGATATCCATGGTGGTGTATGAGCCTGCATCCAGGATCAGGGTCTTGGTCTTAAATTTTTTAAAGAGATAGAAGGCCTGGATCAGGCGATCCTCTCCTAAGCTTTGAGCGTAATTCACCGGCATGCCCGCAAACATCTTTCCGCGCCAGTATTCTTTGACTCTGGTTAAGAGATAACCCTGGTTAAGAAAGAGCATGAGCTCCTCATCCCGGTTTTTCACCTCAGAGAGAACGAAATTCGTATTATCCGGCGTGAGCCCGGAATCTTTAAGAGCGGACTCAAGATCTTTGAAGGGAACAACCTTTTGGAGCTTCCACTCACTACCTGAGCCAGCAAAAAGCCCCGCGTGAGGATTTGAGTTTCCAAAATCAAGAGTGACAAGACCTTGCATCAGCTCTTTCTCC
>CAZPFM010000154.1:0-6430 GCA_964585845.1 uncultured Bacteriovorax sp. | reverse complement strand
AGGGTATAGGAAGAAGTCACACCGGAAACTGTGGCAAGGTAAACTCCCGTGGTCGTACCATATCTTACATTATAGCTTGCGGCCCCTGTCGCATTACCCCAGGTAAGAGTAATAGAAGAGGCGGAAGCGGCCGTGGCAGCGGTGAGGGAGAATGTCCCAATGGAGCGGACGGTGACCTCTGAAGAGAGAGCTGAGTCCGAACCATTAAAAGCTGAGATAGCGTAGAAATAGGTCACTCCGTTTGAGGCGGTGGCATCCGTATAGGAAGTCCCTGATCCAGTTCCGATTTGAGTGAGAGAGCCAGAAGTGAGCCCCCGGTAGATTTTAAAATTACTGGCTGCCGGTTGAGCGGTCCAGTTTAGCGTAATCCCAGTAGGAGCGGCGCTGGCGGTGAGACCACTAGGTTTTCCAAGTGCCGTGAGCTGAGTGGTCTCTGCAGAATCCACACTCGTTCCTGGACCAATAGAGTTTTTGGCTACAACCCGGATGTAATAGGTCGTTCCAGCGTTGAGTCCAGTAATAGTGTAGGCAGAACTCACACCAGTGGCTGATCCGGAGTAAGAATTAGTGGTCGTGCCCCATTTGATATCAAAGGCAGTGGATCCTATTGGGCCAGTCCAGTTCACGGTGACTGAAGTTGAACTCGGAGAAGAGGTTGAGGTGATGGTGAAGTTGGCCAGTGGAAGTCCTGTCACCTCAGAGGAATTCGTAGACTCAACTCCATTGAAAGAGCGAACGACGTAGTAATACTGAGTTCCGTTTGAAACAGTTGAGTCTGTAAAAGTATTCGAAGAGGGGCTTCCCACCAGCGCGTAGCCGGAACCGGATGAGGTCGAGCGATAGACACGGTATCCGCTAGCTCCTGTAGCGATGTTCCAGTCAAGTTTGATGCTTCCGGTATTAACCGTGGCAACGAAGCCATTGGGAGCACCCACTGGAGTCACCTGAGAGACTTCAGCTGTTTGAGATGATGTCCCCGAACCAACAGTGTTTTTTGCCACAATACGGATGTAATAAGTTGTTCCGGAGGTGAGACCCGTGATCGTTCGTGGCGAGACTGCCCCAGTGATTGTTGTATAAGGACCACCAGCAGTCGTGGAGTAGAGGACATCTGCACTCGCTGTTCCCGTCGGATTAGTCCAGGTAACCTCAATACTTGTCGTGGAAAGAGCAGATGTCGAGGCCACTGAAAAGTTCGCCAATGGAAGTCCAGTGACCTCATTAGACATGGCCGACTCGGCACCATTATTGGCGGTGATCTTATAGTAGTACTGAGTTCCATTAGCAACAGAGGTATCCGTATAGTTTGTTCCTGTATGATTACTGACAAGAGGAGCACCATAGGTGTTGGAAGTGGTGGAGCGATAGATATTATAGGAAGAAGCTCCAGAAACAGCACCCCAAGTAAGTGCGATCTGTCCAGTTGTCACAACTGCTGAAGAGATGGTTGGAGCAAGAGTCGAAGTCTTTGCATTGAGCTCATTTGATGTGAAAACAGTTCCTGAGCCGACAGCGTTTCTCGCTTTCACAGCAAAGTAGTAGGTGCTGGAAGGGGAAAGTCCAGTAACCTGATGACCAGAAGAAACAGAGGAAATCGTGGTCGTGAGGTTTCCACTGGAAGTTCCATAGACGATATCGTAGGCACTCGCTCCGGTGGCCACGGTCCAGTTAAGGGTAACAGCAGAAGAAGAATCGACGATGGCCGAAGAGAGAGTGAATGAACTTATTGGACGTGCAGCCACTTCAGAAGAGTCCGCTGAATCAGATCCGTTATCCGCGCGGATGACATAAAAATAAGAAGTGCCATTAGTAAGACCAGTGTGGGTATAGGAATTTGAAGTCGGTGAAGCTAAAAGAGAGTAAGGACCACCAGTTGTGGCAGAGGTATAAACCTTATAGCCAGAGACTCCGGAAACTGCATCCCATGTGAGAGCGATCAGTCCAGGTGTAGCCTGGGCCACAAGATTCGCTGGTGCCGCAGGGGCAGTTTTTTGAACGCTTTCTGAAGACTGGACACTTGCTCCAGTCCCTACAGCGTTTTTAGCGACGATCACGATGTAGTAATTCGTATTAGGGTTAAGACCTGTGATGGTGTAGGGAGAGGTCACACCGGTCACCGGAGAGCCATATGATCCAGTGGCCGTCCCGAACTTAATATCATAGCTCGAAGCCCCACTCTGGCTCCCCCAATTAACAGTAATGCTGGAAGAGCTAGGTGATGAAGTTGAAGCGATGGAAAAGTTTCCAATCGGAAGAGCAGTGGCTTCCACAGAATTGGCCGAATCTGCGCCATTATTAGATCGGACGACATAGTAGTACTGAGTGCCGTTAGTCACACCGGTGTCGTTATAGGAGTTTGTTCCTGGAGTAGCGATCTGGACGTAACCAGAACCACTCGTCGTAGACCGGAAGACTTTATAAGAAGTCGCTCCCGTTACAACGGGCCAGCTTAAGGCAATCTGACCAGGTGTAGGAGTCGCGCTAAGAGAACCAGGAGCAGCGAGAGGTGTAACCTGCGTAACTTCTGCCGTCTGGACTGAAGTGCCTGCACCGACTGAGTTATTGGCTCTTACTACAATATAGTAATTGGTTCCGGAAGTGAGACCCGTAATGGTGTAAGGGGAGGTTACGGCGCTAGCTAGTCCTGAGTAGGAGCCTGATCCTGTACCCCAGCGTACATCATATGTATCTCCACCAGTGGTAGTTGGAAAATTAACAATAATGGAAGTAGGACTCGCTCCCGAAGTTGAGGAGATTGTGAAGTTTGCAATAGGTTTGGTCGAAGCTTCATTCGATGCGACTGATTCAGTTCCGTTGTTGGCCTTCACAGTATAGTAGTAAGCCGTTCCATTGGTCACAGTGTTATCAGTGGCAGAAGTTCCCGTTACCCCGGTAGCTACAGTCGTTCCATATGGCCCACCGAGAGTTGTTCCCCGGTAGACATTATAGTTCGTGGTCCCTGAAACTGATGCAGTCCATGAAAGGGAAACTGATCCAGGTGTTGAAGAGGCAATGAGTGAGCCCGGAGCTGATGGAGAGGTGAGAGCTGATCTCTCTTCAGTAGAATTAATGATCGTTCCGGCACCCACAGCATTTTTTGCCCGAACACGGAAGAAGTAAGTCGTATTCGGATTTAAACCAGTAACCGTGTAGGAAGAAGTCACCCCAGTGACAGTAGTTCCATAAGTCCCAGTCGCCGTGCCGTAGAGGACATCATAGCTTGTCGCCCCCGTGGCATTGGCCCAGGTAAGAGTCGCGGAAGTGGATGAAGCAGTGGTGGCCGAAGTAAAGGCGAAAGTTGAGATCGGACTTGCCGCGGCTTCGTTAGAATTGGCCGAGTCAGATCCGTTATTAGCACGGACCACATAATAGTAGCTCATCCCATTTGTTCGGCCAGTATCCGTATAGGAGTTGGTGGCTGGACTTGCGATCTCAACGTAACCACTTCCAGGAGTCGTAGACCTGAGAACCTTATAGAGACTTGCTCCGGAGACAGTGTTCCAGTTGAGCTGGATCTGACCAGGGGAAGCCGAAGCTGTGAGCCCGGTAGGAGCTCCGAAAGCGGTGGCCACCTGGATCTCACTTGAATCTACACTTGTCCCGGATCCCACGGCGTTTGAAGCCGTCACACGGAAAAAGTAATCTGTACCGGTAGAGAGACCTGTGATCACCCTTGGGGAAGACTGTGAGTTAAGCGTAGTGGTGTAGGTGTTAGAAGCCGTGCCGTATTTAAGTGTGTAGGCGCCCGCTGTCGCTCCCGCTCCACCAGTCCAGCTGACGGTCACCTGGGAAGAAGAGTCTACGGTTACAGCGAAAGCCGCAAAGTTTGCGATAGGTCGAATGCTCGCTTCGGAAGAGTCAACTGAATCAGCTCCATTGAAGGATTTAACTACATAGTAATAAGTTGTTCCATTGGCGACAGTTGAATCAGAGTAAGTTGTGGTTGCGACACCGCTCGCGATATTCGTGTAGCCACTTCCTGGAGTGATAGATCGGAAAACTTTGTAGCTTGAAGCTCCTGTAACAGAGTTCCAGGTGAGGTTGACCTGGCCCGGAACCGCCGAGGCCGCAAGACCAGTTGGAGCAGAAACGGGTGTGTTTTGTGAGACATCAGCGGTTTGAGCGGAGGACCCTGAACCGATAGCATTTCTCGCTCTTACGGCGATGTTGTAAGTCGTGTTTCCGGAAAGACCCGAGATGGTGTAAGGAGAAGTCACACCATTAAAGTCAGTGTACGCACCTGCACCGATACGATAGCGAACATCATAGGCCGTGGCCCCAGCAGTATTAGGCCAGGTGACTTCGATTGTGGTCGCTGTAGGAGCTGAAGTCGAGGCGATAGAGAAGGCGGCGATAGATTGTGCGGTGGCTTCATTTGAATTGGCCGATTCAGTCCCGTTAAAACCTCGGACCACATAATAATACTGAGTTCCGTTCACGACAGTCGTGTCTGAATAATTCGTTGAGCTGATTCCGGCGGCAACCTGTGTGTAACCCGAGCCCGAAGTGACTGAACGGTATACCCGATAGGTCGAAGCACCGGCGGCCGCGGTCCAGGAGAGATTAATCTGTCCCGTGATGGCGGATGCAGAAAGGGTACTAGGTGCTGCAGTGGAGGTCGTCGCAGATAATTCATTACTACTAACAGTGGTTCCGCCACCAGTGGTGTTCTTTGCAACGATCCACACATAGTATGTGGTATTGGCCGTAAGTGAGGTAAGAGTGTAGGGAGAAGTGACTCCAGTCACTGTCCCTAAAGGGATTCCAGAGCTAGTACCGTAGCTAATGTCATAGCTCGTTGAGCCTGTGGCATTTCCCCAGGAAGCCTCTAGGGATGTGGCCGAAAGTGGGTTTAGAGCCGTGAGGGAGAAAGTTGAGATTGGCTGCTTAGATACCTCAGAAGAGAAAGCAGACTCTGAGCCATTGAATGCCTTCACGACATAGTAGTAAATCGAACCATTTGTGACGGTGGTATCTAGATAAGCGTTGGTTGCAACATTATCAGCGAGAAGGTCTCCTTCAGTGTAGCCACCGGAAGAGTTTTTTCGATAGACCTTATAATGAGTGGCTCCAGTAACCGCAGTCCAGTTAAGTCCAATCTGACCCGGAGTAGCCGAGGCCACAAGGCCCGTTGGTGCGACCGTAGGTGTTTTCACACTTACTTCTGATGAGTCGACTGAAGCTCCGACTCCGATGGCATTCTTCGCAACAACTTTCACAAAATAGTTCGTATTCGCGGCAAGACCGCTGATCGTGTAAGCGGAAGTCACATTCGTGGCAGTGCCAGTAGAATAATTGCCCGTAGATGTGCCCCAGGAAACATCATAACTTGCGGCACCTGTGACCAGAGGCCATGAGACCTGAAGAGAAGTGGTAGAGAGTGCGGTAAGAGATGTAGGAGCAAAGTTAGCTATCGGCTGGCCAGAGACCTCCGAAGAATCCAGGGAATCAGCACCGTTAAAGGATTTAACGACATAGTAGTAAGTTGTTCCGTTCGCGGCCGTTGTATCATTGTAATTCGTGGCGACCACACCTGAGGCTATATTGGTGTACCCACTTCCAGAAGTTAGGGATCGATAAACCTTGTAGCTCGAAGCTCCACCGGCCGGATTCCAACTTACATTAATCGCACCAGGAGAAACACTTGCAGTAACACCGGTCGGAGGTCCGATAGGAGTTGTCTGATTGACCTCAGGGGAGGTGGAGACGCCACCGTTAGATAAATTGTTTCTCGCCGTCACCACAAGGTAATAGGTCGTTCCGCTGTTGAGCCCAGTAACAGTGTGTGGGGAAGTCACACCGGAGAGGGTGGTAGAGTATGAACCGGAGCTTGTGCCGTATCTCACATCATAGCTTGAAGCCCCTGTAGCATTTGGCCAGGTCACGACGATGGAACTGGTAGAAGGTGCGGAAGTGGAGGTGATACTAAAAGAGGCTATTGAGCGGGCCTGGACTTCATTTGAGTCAGGTGAGTCGACACCATTAGTTGCCCGTACGACATAATAGTAATTTGTCCCATTGGTAACAGTTGAATCCACGTAAGTCGTGGTGGCCACTCCTGAGGCTATGTTGGTATAGCCACTTCCGCTGGTGATGGAGCGATAGATCTTATAGCTCGTGGCACCCCCAGCCGCTGTCCAGGAGAGATTGACCTGGCCTGTGACAGAGCTTGAGACAAGTGAAGTCGGGGCGGCAGGAGAAGTGGTCGCATTGAGTTCATTAGAATTGAGAGTCGTGCCGCCGCCGATAGAGTTACTTGCTCTTACCCAAACATAGTAAGTGGTGTTGGCACTCAAGCCTGTGATTGTATAAGGTGAGGAGACATTGGTCAGTGTTCCCAGCGGAACGCCTGAAGTTGTTCCATACTGAACATCATACGTTGATGCGCCAGTAGCATTGCCCCAGGAAACATCGATGGATGAAAAAGATG
>CAZPFM010000153.1:0-6443 GCA_964585845.1 uncultured Bacteriovorax sp. | reverse complement strand
GGGTTCTAAACTTGGAGCCTTTCTTTAATCTGTCCATTTTAAGGGGTACAGATCAAAAGAGGGCTTTTTTATTTTTAGAAGAGGAGATCCGCTCCGATGCGGAATTCGTTTACAGCAGAGTATTCGTAGGTGGTGTTGGCCACCGTTCCTACGGCCTCGATCTGGCCGTCTTTTTCGTAAGCAAAAGTGCGTCTTAAGCCTGCATTCACAAGAACGGAATCTGTGATATTCCATTTTCCAGTAATCCCGAGACCGATGATATTGTGAGCATCCTGAGTTTCATCGTTGCTGATACCAGTTTGACCTGTGTAATTAAGCTCTCTCTCACCCACCCGACGGAGTTCGAGCTCCCCTGCGACAGCGAAATTTTTCAGGAATCGATACTGGCCCTGACCATTTAAGATCCAGTCCAATCCGCCATCAGTGTCGGCCGTTTTATTATTCAAAGTCGTGGTCTCACGGTAATTGAATTTTCCGGCGGCATGATAATCAAAAGCAAGGCTTGCTCGCCATTCAAAGTTCTTCATGATTTTCTGTCCGGCCGCAAGACCTGCCAGAAGGGAGTGATGACCTTGCTTGAAGTTTCCATCTTCGGAGCGATTAAAATCCGCTCCACCCTGCTCCCGGTCCCCGATGCTCACGGTGAGTTCTCCGAATCCATCCAGGTAGACTTCCTGACCTGAGAGTCGGTAATTAGCAATGAAAGTAGGGTCTGAGACACCGGTCTCATCGAAATCTCTTCGGAGTGACTGGACACTTCCGCTCACGACATTGTCGAGATTTTCAATTTGATTTTTAAGAGCGTATGAGAGAAAGACTCCCGCATTGAACCGGTCCTGAATTCCATAGAGGACCTGATTCTGCCAGACAATCCGATCGAACTCATCTTTTCTCTCGGTGGGAGAAGTAGACTTTAAATTAAATTCTGTCTCGCCATTAGAAAAAGCCAACTCGGAAATGACCCGAATCGATTTATCTTTCTGAAAGAAGTTAAGGTCGCCAAGTCGTAGTTCCTGCGCACAGAGATTGCCCGCAGCGAGTGTGAGACTCACGATGATGAGTTTTTTCATAGAATCCTCCCAAAATATATCTACTTATAGTTTCGGGGGATTAGAGATTTTTCGCAAGAACTTAGTTTAGACCCTGATCAAGGACTACATCATCTGGTGAGCCCTGATAATAATAGACGAAATGGTAACCGAGTTCCGTGAGTTCCTGGGAAGCTTTCTGCGGATTCATGTCCCCTTTCTCAAGGCTGTAGAGAATGATGTTCTGGGCCTTATTAGAGAATTTGGAAGAAAACTTGTTCTTAAATTCGCTGTCATAAGGGATGCTTTCCACGTTCTCAAACTTAGAAGCAGTTTTCCCAGAGGGAACGAGGTCAACGAAGACAAAATTGAGTCGGTCTTCTAGTCTTTGTTTAAATGCTTCTCGTGGAATCTCGTAATTCATCGCTCTCCCCTTCGGGTGGTTTCATTGACAGTTTTGGACCCTTCAAAGATACTTCGAAGTAACTAAAATGTTGAGAAAAAATAGCTTTTTTGGGATCGCGTCAAAATGAATGAAAAGGTGAACTACCTCTCTGTCTCATCCAACCTAAACTGGGACGAATATTTCATGCTTCAGGCCATGATGGCCTCGTTCAAAAGTAAGGATCCTAACACGAAAGTGGGCTGTGTCTTCGTAGATGATAATAATCATCAACTCTCCATGGGCTACAATGGACAGATCGCCGGGATCGATGAGGCCCAGATTCCATGGGGAAATAACCGGGCCGTTCCTCTCGATCAGCAAAAATATGCCTACGTGGTCCACTCCGAGGCCAATGCCATCCTTCACGCCAAGGCTGACCTCACTCACTCCCGCTGCTACGTCACTCTTTTTCCCTGCCACGAATGCGCCAAGATGATGGCCACTGTGAAAGTTAAAGAAGTCGTCTACCTCAGCGATAAGTACAATGGATCGGTGGAGAATCAGATTTCTAAAAAAATCTTTAATCTCTCGGGGATTAAGTTCAGAAAACTCGAACTTCGCACTGATCTTCTCTCTGATCTCGGAAACTTCTTCGAATCTATCACCGCCGAGAAAACCTTTTAGCCGCAACCTCAAGAAAGCTTAAGTTCCTTCTTCGTTCTGCTTGGCATAGAAATGTCCACGCCTAAAAAGGAGTCGGACATGAAAGTCATCGCCCTCGTCGCCCTCTTATCTCTCATTGGATGTGGAGAAAAAACCAAGAAAGTTGTCAGAGAAAATACTCAGCAATCCCAACAGACGGATCAGCTGAAGACCACACCCGTGGAAGTTTTCTCTATCCTCTCTCACTCAGAGTTTCCGGAAAAATTTGCCCTGGAAGTAAACGGTGAGCAGATCTTCGATCTCTGTGCAGAAGAAGCTCCGGAATCGGTGAAGATTGACCGTGAGACCTTCACCATCGAGATGGAAAGAGCACGAATCCTTGAGTCCGAGCATCTTTTTATCGGGATCATCGACCGCCTCGCCGACTGCACAGGAGTTGACTACTTCTACATCAATGACCGGACGGATTTTGAAATCTTTCACAATAAGTTCGAAGGCTCACGTTCCATCTATGCCCGTCTGAACAATCATCCCCGGGAAGTCCCGAAGGATGAAACTGGTGTCAGCCAGCCGGGAAGCTAACTCAGCATAAAAATATCAGGACCTAAAACTTGAAGCTGGGGGAGATCGATCATCTCTCCCAGCTTTTTTAATGAACTATACTCAAAAAACTGGATGTGAGTCGGATCACGCTTATAGGACCAGGAATGAAAGGCCAGAAGATCCGTGGGATAGAGCTTGGTCTTAAGGAAAATCTTTCCGCCCTCCCGAAGTTTCCCCCGCAGTTTTTTCATCTCTTCCAATGGACTGGCCAAATGCTCAATGACTTCAGATAAGAGAATGAAGTCAAAAGTCTCATCCAGAACGGAGTCCTTGGGATGAAAATAAAGATCAAAAGACTCCACGGTATGACCATGTCCTTCCAGTATCTTTTCCATCAGGAGAGATTTCCCGCATCCAAAGTCCAAACCTTTTGACCTTGCCGGAATCTGTGGCAGAAGAGCATCCGCTATGGAGTTCAGGTAGGCACGGTAGCCATCACTCTCATCATTTTCATGTAAATCATAGCGGGCCTTCTCATCAGAAGGTGAGATGAGCTCATCTCTTGGTACCGAGATCAGTCGGCAATCTGAGCAAAGCTGATAGCTTCGTAACTTATCCTGGTCAAAGAGACTCAAGCTTCGGGAAAGGCAAAGCGGACAATTCATCATCTTTTAGAGTCAGTGGCCTTAATCCATGAAGTGACTGAAAGTTTCAGCGCCTGCTCCACGGACATGTCGACCTTTTCCACCCGGTCCCGTTCGATTAAGACCGTGAGACCACCCAGCATGTAGCTTAAAGGAATATACACCGAGATGAGATTCTTGTGAGGCAACTCTTCAAGGTCTTCTCTTGTGACAAGGCCCAAGGTCCGGACCCCTAAGGCTTCAAGGGGAACAAGGACTACCCGTTGGTGGCGACCCTGGTCTGAGTTTTTTCCCGGAATCAGGGCCATGAGGTCTTTTAAGGGATTATAGATGACCTTGATCAGGGGAACTTTTTCTAAAAGATTGGTGAAAAAAGTGAAGAAGCGGGCGGTGATGAAGTTACTGACAAGGACACCCACCAGGAAGATGATGGCCATGGTGAGGATGATCCCAAGACCCGGGATGTAGAGCTCCTCCCCCAGAAGAATTTCCAGAACCCCCGAAAAGAGGGACTCGACTTTCACACTGGCCCAGTAAAGGAAATAAAAGGTCAGGGTGATCGGAAGGACCACGATGAGACCTTTGAAGAAGATCTGATTGAGATGTTTCATCATATGATTTCAGGATAGCATGTCCCGGAAAAAATGGGCAAAAAGCTCCAGGGGGACGGTTGGGTTGGAAGTCGGGGCAAAAAAAAAGCCACCCGAAGGTGGCTTTTTACCGGAAGAATTACTTCTTCTTAGCGGCTTTCTTTGTAGCTTTCTTAGCAGCTTTTTTAGTTGCTTTCTTAGCTGGTTTCTTAGCGGCTTTCTTAGAAGCGGCTTTCTTAGTCGCTTTCTTAGCTGCTGGTTTCTTAGCTGCTTTCTTAGTAGCGGCTTTCTTTGTAGCTTTCTTAGCTACTTTCTTCGTTGCTTTCTTAGCCATAATTTCCTCCCAGGAAATAGTTGGTTAAACAATTGACCTTTCTTATTTTTAGCTTAAACACATTTTTTACTTAACGCAAATAAAAAATATAAATTTTATTCAACCCGAACTTTTTCTGAAAATGGGGTCTTCAAAGAAGTTCCTCATGCACACATCGAAAGTTCATTTCATGTTACGTGCATGAGGATCGGAGAGATGGTGAAAGATATTTAGGAAAAAGTGAAATCGAGTTCGTCATTTTTGATAGCGACGAGGACTCTTCCACCTTTTTCGAGGGCCCCGAAAAGGATCTCATGGGCCAAAGGTTTCTTGATTTTCTCATTGATGAGACGACCAATGGGCCTTGCCCCGAGCTTATCATCATAGCCGGTCCGGCTCAGCCAAGTCCGTGCATCTGCAGTGACTTCGAGCTCGACTTTCTTCTCGATGAGCTGGTTTTCAAGCTCCATAAGAAACTTATCCACCACCATTTCGATGTTCTTCGTACCGAGCTTATTGAAGCTGATGATGGCATCGAGACGGTTCCTGAACTCTGGGGTGAAGAAGTTTTTAATGGCCTGCTCGCGCTTAGCGAGGTTCTGATTGCCCTGGGATCCGCCGAGTCCGATGGCCCCGGCCTCCATCTCTTTGGCCCCGGCATTGGAGGTCATGATCAGGATGACGTTCCTGAAGTCTGAGGTCCGGCCATTAGAGTCTGCGAGCTGACCATGGTCCATCACTTGTAAGAGAATGTTAAAAACATCCGGATGGGCCTTCTCGATCTCATCTAATAAGAGGACTGAGTAGGGACTCTTATTAATAGCATCAGTGAGAATCCCACCTTGTTCGAATCCCACATATCCCGGAGGAGCTCCGATCAATTTAGAGACCGTGTGCTTTTCCATGAACTCGGACATATCGATGCGGATGAAGTTAATGCCCATAATATGTGCCAATTGTTTGGCAAGCTCGGTCTTCCCGACGCCGGTTGGACCAACGAAGAGGAAGTTTGAGATCGGCTTATCCTGAGACCCAAGGCCTGATCGGGAAAGGATGAGGGCATTGGAAACCTTAGTGACCGCTTCATCCTGGCCAAAGATCATCATCTTCAGATCCCGCTCAAGAAACTTAAGCTTCTCTTTCTCGCTAGTGGTGATGGACTTCTGTGGGATACGGGCAATTTTTGCCACAATATGCTCGATATCATCCTGGCTGACTTCCTGGCCTGGTGCCGATTCTGGCTTAAGACGAAGATAGGAGCCCACTTCATCGATCACATCGATGGCCTTATCCGGAAGTTTTCGATCACTGATGTGCTTATGGGATAGTTCCACCGCTGATTTGATAATGGCTTCCGGGTACTTCACATCGTGATGGTCTTCAAACTTCGATTTTAATCCTTCAAGGATCTTGATCGTGTCATCCACCGATGGCTCCAGGATGTCTACTTTCTGGAAACGGCGGTTTAAGGCCTGGTCTTTTTCAAAGTATTTTCTGTATTCATCAAAGGTCGTGGAACCCAGACACCGGATCTGACCTTTAGAAAGAGCAGGTTTTAGGAGATTGGAGGCATCAAGGCTTCCTCCACTCGTGGCGCCGGCGCCGATGATGGTGTGGATCTCATCGATAAAAAGGACAGATCCCTTATCTTCATTCATTTTTTCCAGGGCCTGAAGAACAAGCTTGAGTCTTTCTTCAAAGTCCCCGCGGAACTTAGTCCCTGCAAGAAGGGAAGCCATGTCTAAACTATAGACAGTCGTATCCTTCAGGGTTGAGGGAACTTTCTCTTCCACGATAGCCTTGGCAAGTCCGATACCCTGACCACGGAAAATAACACGAATACCAAACACGTTCATATCCGCAGAAATTTCTTTGATGGCAGATGAGATGCTGATAGAACCACCCTTAATGGAGTTGGTCTGCATAATTACCTCCAGACGTGATAGAGGATTAGTAACAATAACGTAGATAGGAGACACCACCGCGGATGCCACTAAATTGGTCAAAGAGCCACTCAAATTGCTCTTGCTGCCAATTTCCTGTTGTACCCACTTCTGCAGCCTTGGTTGACCGACCAATCCCAGGGTGGCTGACGCAAAAGAGTGACCCATGAGAGGCACGGTCCCACGGAACAAGGGGGCGAAATTCTTTGAGGCAGACTCTTTGAGAATTTCCATGACAGGTTTCTCCACACCAGTCTGCTTGATGAAGGCACGCTGTTGCTTCTCAATCATGCGCACAGGGTTGATAAAGGGCGCAGACAAGATGGATGCTGCA
>CAZPFM010000152.1:1017-6499 GCA_964585845.1 uncultured Bacteriovorax sp. | reverse complement strand
AGAGCTTATAGATATTCATAAGAGGAAGGATTATTCCTCTGAATCATTTCTTCGTTTTCGAGCAGCCGTCGCGCAAAGCTTTTTTGATCCGCTTAAGCGCAACGGCTGCAAGGTAAAAATCTTAAGAAGTGTTCATCTTGGTGACCCCTACTGTCGCTTTAGTATCGACTTACCTAGGCAATAGCTCTTCGAACACCTAAATCCTCAATAACGTTTCTACGCTTCCAGATCGAACTGAATTTTTCAGATCTTCTGGTAAATAACTCTGAGAAGCCGTCTTGGTCCAGGTACATAATATAAAAAGGTTGATTATGAAAAACTGGTGATTCAAACGGTGGGAGAGCTTGAGATGAGGAGTCTTTAAGGTATTTAAGTCCCATAGCCTCTTGATGCTTGTTCACACCATAATTACATGAAGTTGAATTGATGACATGTTCTATCCCTTCCGTGGTGTAATAATGATAAAACAAAGAATAAGAAACATCTCTAATCGCTGTTCTGAGTTCACCTTTTAGGTCACTTTGCATCGTCCAGGAAGCGTTGTAAGCAAATTTTGAATTATTCTTTTTAAGGTTCTCTTCCCAGGACTTAAGAGCTTCGACATGCTCAGGGAATTGATCTTTGTACTTTCCAAACTTGTGATTAATAACAGGAAAAGGAGCATCAAAATCAAGACAATCCTGGTAGGAAATGGACTTAAAGGCACTGACTGGGAATAAGTCGTCTTTTCTTTTAATTGCTAGACAAACATGAGTGCCCATGAAGTCATAGTCACTTATTGGCAAAATCCCATATGGATAATGTGAACAATATCCATCTAGTTTTAATTTAAAGAGATCTGAAATAATCTTTCTCGTCTGAGTAGAGGTACGATAAGTGTCATAAGGTCTTCGTATTACAATTACTTCTAAGTCTGCTTCTTCGTTATCAAACATAATTTTCATAAGAATACCTCCGGTGAGATTGTTCTTATCGACCTTTGATAACAGCAAGTTGCACTTTCTTATGAATTCATTTAGATAATGATGGTCTACCTTTCTAAACTTTCGCTAACCTTGTGACGAATTAGCCCCACATCATAACAAGGGGAGTTTATGGGATATATTCTCGAAAGTGAATCTGAGGCAGATAGGCTAAGACTCCAGGAAAGATTGGATGTTTATAAGGTTCAGCTTGATTTAGAAGGCTTTGAGTTGAAATCAAGTGACTCTATATTAGATGCTGGATGTGGTGTCGGGCTTGTGTCTGAACAAATTTACCGTCGATCTAGAAGTAATCGTATTCTCTGTTGTGATTTTTCTGAGCTGCGACTCAGACAAGCGAAGAATTATCACCATTCTATTGGTTTGGTAAACGCTGATTATTTTTCCTCTAATCTTTCCGATATACCTTTAGCAGATAATACCTTCGATAAAATTGTGTGCAGATTTGTCTATGAATACCTTCCGGATCCTCAACAGGTGACAAATGAGTTTTTCAGGCTTCTCAAGCCAGATGGGGCTGTTCGAGTTATTGATCTCGATGGTGTTCTCGTTAATTTAGTCACAGAGAACGATGAACTTAATGAGTTGCTAATTGAACTTTCAAGTCAGTTACTTGAAATGGGTACCTTGGATGTTTTTGCAGGCCGAAAAATATTCCAAACTTTTAAGAAAGCGGGATTTAAAAATATAGATGTTAAAATACGGCCTATGTCATTTACTGGACAAGATTTGATTCTGGAAAAGCAAAACTATGTTGAGAGATTTAAGTTTGCAGATTCCCTCATTGTAAAGGTGCTTGGATCTGCACGTTCTAAAAGATTTATACAGTTATATCTTGATGAACTCTCAAATGAAAAAAGTACTATCTTTTATAATAATTTCATTGTAACTGGTCTCAAATAAAAGAGGTTCAAGTCGAGTCATCTATAAATATCCGCGATTATAAGCCTCACTTTCGTGAGGCTTTTTTTTATCTAAATTTCCCCTCTGTATGCCTTAGCGTCGATGGGCTCATCAAAGGAAATGAAAAGCACGCAGGAATCTTTACTCGTACAATTTGCCTCGTGAGGATGCTTGGCAGGGCCAAATGCATATGCGCCGGGTCTCAATACAACTTTATCGGCGTCTTTGTACTTAACTTCTAAAACTCCAGACACGAGGGTCATATGCTCAGCTGAAGTGTGAGAGTGGGGAGGAATAGAATAGCCTGCCGGAACTTTAAAAAACACATCGGTGTTCTTCTTTTCCGGACTCCCTTGCAGGACGGATATTTCACAGCCCTTCGGAAAAATATCAGGACATGGACCCCATTGAATGCTTTTATCATCCATCCTAAAAGTAAGGGGCATCTCTGATGCCTGTGCATATTGTGTGAAGCAAATTAGTGCAAGAATGAGTGCTTTCATCCAAACCTCCTTAGGTAGGGAAGAAGCTTAGGCCGCCTTCCTCTGGATGCATAGGACGCCAGAATCAAGACTTTTCTGATTCTTTGAATGAAAGGAAGCTTTGAACTTCCTGTCAAAGAAGTATATTAACTGACCTAGGTTGTTTCTTTCGCAGAGCACTCGTAACCAAACTTCTTCTTCAGTCTCTCAAACTCAGCACGCTCCTCGGCCTCTTTTTCCCGCGCCTTTTCTTCCTGACGCTCGTTCCACTTGTCCTTTCCTTTCTGGATCACTTCACGTGTCTTGGCATCAGTCTTTTCTGCAGTCTCGTTGATGGTCTTTTTGGTCTTATCCCAAGTCTCACCAGCAAAGGCGTTTGAGAAGAGTAGGGTAAACATTAATAAATACTTCATATTTTCTCCTTCGTTGACCATCATCCTAGCATGCTGAGAGGCAGATTGATTCGCGCTCTATTTCTCAACCGTGTTGCTCGGTCGCTAAGATTTTTTATTTACTGACCGAAGAGAAGAGCATGAAACATTATTTCATTCCTCTTTTCTTCTTATTTGCCTGTTCGACTCCTCCGAAGCCTTCGTCTCCTTTGAAGTACGATGAGTTTCAGCCGCGAGGTCGCATCCTGGATGTGAGAGAAGAAAAAGAGCTGGAGGCAGGGGCCATCGCAGGTTCCCTTTGGGTTCCCCTCTCAGAAGCAAAGTCCGACCCGGAGAAAGTCCGCAAAATCATCTCAAAAATAGTGGATGAAAAAGAAGTCTTCGTTTACTGCAAAAGTGGGCGCCGGTCTCAGGAATTTATTGAGATTCTGGGAAGTGGATTTGAAGCGAATAATCTAGGTGGCTACAAGGATTTGATCAAGCAAGGTTACCCGAAGGGCTACTACATCGACTATTCCAGCTTTAAGTAAATTTCTGCGCATCCCAGATCACAAATTTTTTACTCGTCGCAACGGTCTTCACATTACCGAAGATCTTTTTTAAATCCTGACCATATCTCAAATGCGAATTTCCAATAACCCGTAAGACTCCGCCAGGCCTTAGGACCCGGTGAGAATCCCTGAACATCTGAAGGGCGATGAAGTCTCCAATGATTGTTCCCTGGTGAAAGGGAGGATTGCACAGGACGAGATCAAATGGCTTTTCATTGTGATCTTCAAAACAATTGGTCCAGATAAAATCAGCTTCATCCTCAAAATGTTTTCGGTAGTTTTGATTGGCACTATTCAGGGCCATGGCCGATTCATCACTGAAGGTGATGTAAGACTTGGGATTATTTTGTTTCGCCCGGATACCGATGATTCCATTCGCGCAGCCTAGGTCCAGGATTGATTTGTAATCAGCTTTCGGAATATGTTCGAGGAAGAATCTAGTTCCAATGTCGAGCTTCTCGCGGCTAAAGAGATTTGAGTTTTGAGTGAAGGGCTGATCAAAACCCTCGAGGGAAATTTCCATCGGGTAGGGGGAAGTCGTCTTTTCGCGCTCAAAACTTGCAAAGATGAGACGGGCCTTCATTTGAGCAAGGCTTGTGGAGGTCTCACCGATATATTTCTGGAGAAGTGTAAAGCTTGTGGGAGGAAGATGCTTCACCATGGCGCCGCAAATAATGCGGGATCTTGAGTTTAAGTGATTGGTGAGATGGGCCAGGATATCTTCCAGAAAAGACATATTCTTTGGAATTCGGATGATCACATAATCAAATTCACCTTCGATTTCATCAAGGCTCGAAAGGGGGCGGATGCGCTCATCACTATTTCTGAAGATGCCCATCCAGCTGACAAAGGAATCGGTGTAGGTAATGGGGTTAAAATCGGCCAAGCCGCAGCTTAATGCTCCGAAGAGATCATTAATGATGAGAAGCCTTTTTCCGGAAAGATCCTCACCGCGTAGATGCTCAAGGATGAGCTCATCGGCCGCATCCCAGGCCTGAAGGAGATCATTCTTCCTTAAGGGGTAGCGCTCTATATGGGGTATCTGCTTGAAACTCATAGGTTAATGATACTCCTCCCGGGGCATTTAACAATTGTCTAAAATTGGAAATAATGATTTATGTGATGTCATAAGTAAGGGGTAAATGTGGAAGACGGGTATTGGCTAAGTAGCGAAGATAAAAAACGCATGGATGATCTTAAAAAAGAGCTCATCGCACTTAAAGCGGAACATAAAGAATTTGCCAAAAACAAGGGGAAGCTCTCCCCGGAAGATCGGGAGCGCTGGCGGCAGAACTCTCAGAGAACCAATGAAGCTCATATAGAAGTTAAAGAACTTCGGCACAAGAACATCATGGAAGCTGGACGCGGCGGAAAGACCTAAAAAATGAATTATCTGTTGAGACTCAAAACGACCCAGATGCCTTTTGGGAAATACAAAGGGGTGCCTCTCATCGAACTCCCGGAGCCCTATGTGGTCTGGTACCATTCAAAAGGTCTTCCCGACGGTGAATTGGGAAGGCTTCTCGGGCTCTTGTATGAAATAAAACTCAATGGGCTAGAGCACCTGGTTTACGAAATTCAAGGTAAGAGCGATGGGTTTTAAAGAGCTAAACTTAAGAGAGGATCTTCTTGATAACCTTTCGGCCCAGGGATTTGAGACACCCACTGAAATTCAGTCCCAGTCGATTCCATCCCTTCTGGCAGGAAAAGATCTCCTGGGTATTTCCCAGACCGGAACCGGGAAGACAGCGGCCTATTCTTTACCCATCATCCACCAGATCCTAAACTCTCGAAAAGAAAACACGGAAAGATTACTTAAGGCCCTGATCATCGTTCCTACACGGGAGCTCTGTCTTCAGGTGGTCGAGAATATCGAAAGTCTCTCCAGAGATCTTCATCTTCGAACCACAGGAATCTTCGGGGGTGTCACTCAGAAAGATCAGGTGGCGGTGATCCGGGAAGGGATCGACGTTCTGGTCGCAACCCCGGGCCGACTTTTGGATCTCATGAACCAGCGACTCATCCGGATATCCTCATTGGAGCACTTGGTTCTCGATGAAGCAGACCGGATGCTGAACATGGGATTCATCGACGATATTGAAAAAATCATTCAGGCCCTGCCGGAAAAGCGCCAGAATATCATGTTCTCTGCCACCATGCCCGATGACATC
>CAZPFM010000152.1:0-1007 GCA_964585845.1 uncultured Bacteriovorax sp. | reverse complement strand
CTGTCAAAGTTCAGGTAAGCCCTCCAAATTCAGTGGTGGAGAAGATTGATCAAAAGATTATCTTCTGCAGAGCTGACCATAAGTTTCAGCTCCTCAAAAAGATCTTCAAAGAAGATCCCGGTATCTTTTTGGTCTTCACCACATCCAAGACCAAGGCTGACGAAGTCGCCGAGTACCTTCTGCAAAACCGCATCGCCACCGGCGCAATCCACGCGGACAAAAAACAATCAGAGCGTGAGCGCCATCTGAATAATTTTAAAGATAAGGCGATTAAAATCCTCATCGCTTCCGATATCGCTGCCCGGGGAATCGATGTCGAAGGGATCACCCACGTCATTAATTTTGAACTTCCCTTAACAGGGGAGACTTACCTTCACCGGATCGGTAGAACCGCCCGAGCGGGGAGTGCTGGTAAGGCGATCAGTTTCTGTGATGACTCAGAAGAGTCACTCCTTGAGAAAATCAAAAAGACTCTTAAAATCGACATTCCTTCCGAGAGTTTCAAAGGTCAATTTGAGAAGCTCAATCTTAGGGCCGCTCTCGCCAAGAAGGCAAAGGCCCCGACTCCGGGGAAGAGCCAGGAGAAAACAGCTTATCTTGATCACTCTAAACGTCAAAAACAAGGTGAAGAAGGCAAGGTGCAGAAACGCGCTCACCCCGTTTTTGGAAAAAAGAAAAGAAAGAAAAGAAATTAGTCGATCTACTTCGCTGTGAGCTTAAGCCCGATGAGTGAGGTGAGAAGAAGGATGAGGAAAATGAGCCTTAAAGGGGACGCCGATTCATTAAGGTAGTAGATCCCGAACAGAGCTGCTCCCAGGGCCCCGATCCCAACCCAGATAGCGTAGGCGGTACCGATCGGGAGAACTTCCGTGGCCCTGGCAAGAAGGTACATGCTTCCGGCAAGACAGAGGAGGGTGAAGAGGCTAGGAAAAAGCTTTGAGAAGCCTTCTGTAGACTTAAGGCTTACGGCCCAGCAAACATCCAAAAGACCAGCGATAGTGAGTAAA
>CAZPFM010000151.1:5477-6506 GCA_964585845.1 uncultured Bacteriovorax sp. | reverse complement strand
CCACCTGGATTGCCCCCATCATTGTTGTTGGCATTGTTATTTTGCTGATTCTGCTCCATCGGCGGAAGGACAACATAGGCCACCAGAGTATAGATGGCGCGGTTGTATTCACCCACCGAAATAACTTTGAAAAGATTGGGGCTCGAGCCAAAGGTGATGCCAGATTTCTGAAATGCCTCGAGCCGCTGATCCACAGTTTCAGGCATCATGATCCGGGCCTGGTCAACAAAGTATTTCTTCAGATCGGCAGTGCTATTCATTTCCTTGGGGTCTTCCGGATCATCCCTGTATTTAAAGAACTCAGCAATCTCCGGATCCTGGAGTTCGGGAAATAAAAGCTTCAGCATATTGGCCGTGATCTTATTTAGATCGATCATCATGTTCGGATAAACGCTGTACTCATTCTTGACGAGTTCGATAAGTTCATCGTTCCAGCCCGGGATGGAATAGAGCTCACTAAAAGAGGAGAGGGGTCCATATTTTGGTGTCAGGGGAATTCGCTGGAAATTTCCTTCCGCTTCTCCAAAGAAGGGATCTGAATTCATCGTTTGAAAGTCAGAGGTGTAGTACTTAAGATTGGTGAAGAGTTCCTGGTAATTAAGGTTCCCGTAGCGATCGGCAAAGGCCTCGTCGGTTTCCTTTCTCTCATCCACGAGCCGCTTTAAAAGTTGATACAGACTCTGATCGAGTGCAACCTCGTCATCATTGCCGGTATCAAAAAGAGAACTCGACTTCGGCGGCTCAAGATTACCTTCCTGGTCGGTTTTCAGCTTGGTGACATCGATCCGGAGAAGATTGAGGTTAATTCGACTCGAAATGTTCTGGATGGTGACCTTCATCTGCCCGTCCAGGAGAGATTCATCCTGAAATTTATCCACGGTTTGCTTAACAAGTTGTGAGGTATTTTTATCCAGAGGAATAGGATAAACGAAGGGAACTTCCCAGAGTTGGTTCAGAAGTTCTGGCTTTACCATGGATTTAATATTCTGATTAGTTTCCACCTTGTTGAAGGCTTCCTTATAGAGACGA
>CAZPFM010000151.1:0-5467 GCA_964585845.1 uncultured Bacteriovorax sp. | reverse complement strand
AAGCCTCGTCATGGCGAGCTGGAGACCGGACTCGGCAAGAAGTTTTGCCTGAGACTTATCCAGAATGTTAGTTGCCTTGATCCGGCTGATCTTTGAGTCAAAGGTAAACTGGGCGTAGAGGGCCGTGAGGATGACGATCGCTGAGAGGATCATCATGAGAGCAACGCCACGCTCGTTTTGAAGAAGTTTTTTCATTCTTCGTCCTCTTCCGGTTTGTCGGTCTCTCCACCACCACCAGTATTGCCAGTGTTTCCCGGCTGAGAGCGATTGGGATTTTGAGTGGCGACAGGATCTTGAGGTGCCACGGCCGGCCAGTGAGGACGAAAAACTCGTTCAGCAGTTCGCTTTCCCGTTGAATCCCACCAGGTCACAATGACCTTTAATCCCCGGAGGATTTTCTCACCATCAGTCACCGCGCGAAGATTGGTTTCCCATTTCTTCCGCTTGTAATCCCAGAATTGAAACTCCAGTGAGTCAACGTTCTGAAGAACAACTCCGCCCTTGATGGTAGTACTGGCACTTGTGAGATCAAAGCGATCCGGAGAGTAGGGGTCAGCAGCGGAAAAATAGCGAACGAGGTTTTTCACCGTGGTTGGCATGTCCGGATGAACCTTATTCTCAGAATTGACCTCTTGATTGGCGAGAGCGTACCGGACCCAGCCGAAGTTTGACTGAGGGATATTCTCCCGCTTGCGTCGGTTGGAGCTGGTGAAAAACTCCAGGGTGGTTTTATCGGGGGCGTAGATGCGGGGAATAGGGAGACCTTCCTGACTTACGGTAATGAAGCGATCATTGCGTTCAAATCGAGAAAGCATCTGCTGGTAATAGGCCTGGAGAGCAGGATTCACTTGAGGAGGTGGCTTTTGTCCTTCCGATTTATCTTTTCCTTCTCCACCCTGGTTACCCAAGCTATTGGGGTCGACAAGACCCAGGTTTCGCCGGATATCCATCTGGGTTGAAAAATAGAGGGGAGAGTAGACTTGGGCGATATCCCACTCAAGACGTGCAAAGGTGGTTTCAATCCTTAGATTGTTCTCATTGAATTCACCCGTTCGCTCCATGGTATTGAAAGCATTCTGAGTCGTGTCCACCACGAGGATTGTGATGAAGGCGAGAAGAAAAATGGCAATGAGGATTTCAAGGAGGGTAAACCCTCTCTCGTCACATCCCCACGTTGAGCTGGATCTTTTCATTATAATTCGTGAGGTATGTGGATAGAGTAAATGAGTACTTGGTTTCTTTATTGGTGACCGTCACCCGGGCCTGCCAGATGATTTTTTCGACATTCTTTTTGAGTTCTTCAAAGATCATCTTTTCAATATTGGAGTTTCGCTGGGACTTATTACTGTCATCGAAGTAATTTCCTTCATAGGCGTCCTGTCCCTCCTGGCCCACTCCATCTTTTTGACCGAAAAGCTGTCCAAAATCCGGGATGACGAGTTTTTTAAGTTCCAGAGTGTATTCGTAGTTCTGCCACTCGGTTTCTTCAAAGGTGCGGGTTTCTTTTTTATTATTATCCGCATTGGTAAACTTCGGAGGATCAAGGATGAGTTCATTGATCTTGCGTTCGGCAAGGGACTGAAGGTTAAGTTGTTCCCGGGAGAGTTCAGAGTCAGTGACGTTATAACCCTGCCCGGTGAGAAAGGCCGTGATGAAAAGTGCAAAGAGAGTGAAAGCGACAAGGACTTCAATAAGGGAGAAGCCTTTTTCATTGAGCATCTTCATGGCTTTAACCACTCATTAAAGACTTCATCCATCCGGGTCTGGATCACATCATCAATCTTAGCAATCCCCGTGAGTTTAAGTTCCTCGTAAGTGGCGCGAGTTTCCGGAAGGTAGGGCTCCATTTCAAGGTAGGCGATCTCTTCCACGGTGGAAAAGAAGATGAGTGCCGCGTCCTTTTCTCCAGTTGGATAGAAATAGATATTGGCAGAATCTTTGACCTGAATTTCTTTCTGGTTTTCTGTCGCAACACCTAGGATGGTCACTTCGAGAGGTAGTTCTTTTTTGATGTCTTCAAATTCGGCAACCTTGGTGAATTGCTTATCGAAGGTATCAAGGCGTTTTTTCTGATCTTCCTCCTCATCAAGAGAGAGGGAGAGCTTCTCTGGCATATCCGGGAGAGGAATATTTCCCTGAGGACCGTATTCAACGGTGTATTCCACAGGATTTTTTTCCAGCATGATGCGAATTCTCACGACAGTATTTCGGAGAATGGCCTCATTGGAAGCAAAGCGGACAGTCCGGTCAATGTCATTCACCGTTTCTTCGAGTTGACGATGGACGGCGGCAGAGTCACCGGAAGGAATCGCAAAGAAGATGAGGGTTGCGAGGAGTAGAGCAACGAGGACCTCGACAAGGCTGAAACCTTTTTGAGTGAGGTCCTCGTGATAAGAAAGGGGATTAAAGATCTTTGAGACTGATATCGGCATCAGCGCCTTCGCCGCCTTCGACGCCATCGGAGCCGAGGCTTATGATGTTGAAGGTTTTTCCGTCAGACTCATAGATGAATTCATTGTTCCAAGGATCAACCGGAACTTTGTTACCATCGATATAACCATTCGGAGCGTAGTTGCGACACTCGCGACCACCAGTAGGCTTGTTAATGAGAGCATCAAGCCCCTGATCAGTTGTCGGATAAAAACCACAATTGCGGCGGAACTCTTTCAGACGATCGGCAAGAGACTTGATTTGAATCTTTGTTGACTTGATTTCACCTTCCGCAAGCTGATCGAAGACCTTACCGGCAACGAATGTACCTGCGACGGCGAGGAGGGTGAGGGCAACGAGAATTTCAACTAAGCTCATCCCGCGCTGAGACTTTATGATTAGTTTTAAACTTTTAGACATGGATACTCCTTACAAAAATCATCTAACTTCATTCATGCTCATCATCGGAATCACCACAGAGAAGACGATGAAACCGACCATCCCACCGAGAGCGATCATCATGATGGGTTCTAAGACTGAAGTGAGTCCGTTGAGCCTTGATTGTACTTGATCCTCGTAATTTTCAGAAATGATTTTTAGCATTGGCTCAAGCTCACCGGATTTTTCTCCCAGTTTAATCATATGTGTCACAAGGGGAGGAAAGTGGCCTGAAGCGATGAGTGGATTGGCTAGAGATGCTCCTTCGGCAACAGAAGTACGAGCGTTATCCACTGCTTCTTTCATGTAGATATTCGGGATGAGGTTTTTCACGATGGTGAGAGCCGTGAGGATAGGAACACCAGAATTCATCAGTGTGCCCAAGGTTGAGCAAAAACGACTGACATTGATCATCTTCACCAGGATCCCGACGATGGGAAGGCGGAGTTGGAGGCGATGCCATCGACGCATCCCCCCTGCAGATGAAAGATATTTGTTTAATAAATAAAGTCCGGCGATGATTCCAATGATGAGGGCCCACCAGTAATTGAGCATGAAGTTCGAGATCCAGATACAAATCTTGGTCATGATGGGAAGTTCCATCTTTCTGGCCTCAAAAATCTTGGCGATCTTCGGTATAACGAAGACAAAGATCACACTCATCATGAAAAAGCCCACGATCCCCATGATCACTGGATAGGTCATGGCCCCGCGGATTTTATTCCGGAGCTTCACCTGCGCTTCCGTGAAGTCAGCTAAACGGAGGAGAACGATCTCGAGAGTTCCGGATGCTTCGCCGGCCTCGACCATGTTGATGTAGACGGAATTAAAAACCTTAGGATGATCCTGAAGGGCCTTAGCAAGACTCGAGCCTTCATTCACTTTTTGTTTGATATCAGAAAGAATGATCCGGAAGTTTTCATTCTCCACCTGGTCAGTCAGGGCCTGAAAGGCCTCAACGATCTGGATCTTCGCTTTAATGAGGGTCGCAAGCTGTCGGGTCATGATCGCTAGATCAGAGACGGAGACAGTGCCTTGAAACTTAGCAAGTGTGGAGGTTCCGGATCCCGCAGCTTTTTGCTCGCGGATATCGATGAGCATAACACCCATCGCTTTCACCCGCTGTTTAGCGGCAACGATACTTTCAACGTTAACTGTACTTTTAACTTCTTTACCGGTTCGGTCGAGACCCTTGTAGGCGTAAATCGGCATTACTCTGCCTCTTCCGCATTAATGGCCCTCATGATCTCTTCAACGGATGTGATGCCTTCAAAGATCTTATCCAGGGCATCCCCCCGAAGAGTCCGCATACCGGCACGAACGCCTGCTTTTTTAATTGTTGCCGCATCGGTTTTCTGAATAATAAGAGCGCGGATTTCGTCATTGATGAGGAGAAGTTCACTAACAACGGTTCGCCCGGAGTAACCAGTGTTGGAGCAGCGAGGACAGCCCACCGGTTTAAAAATGGTGGCCGTCTCAGGAACTTCGTCGATATCCAGGATGACCTTTTCAAAGTCTGTGAGAGAGGTTTGCTGCTTACACTCCGGACATAATGTCCGGATGAGTCTCTGAGCAAGAACTCCTGCCAGAGAAGAGGAAATAAGAAATGGCTGAACTCCCATGTCGATCAGACGAGTGGGAGCAGATGAAGCATCATTGGTGTGGAGGGTAGAGAGCACGAAGTGACCGGTCAAAGAAGCGTTAATGGCGATCTCGGCCGTTTCTCGGTCACGGGTTTCTCCGATCATCACCACATCCGGGTTCTGACGAAGAATCGAGCGCAGGGCAACTGCAAAGGAGAGGTCGATTTTGTGATTGACCTGAATCTGAGAGATACCCGGGATCTCATATTCCACCGGGTCTTCCACGGTGATGATCATCTTATCCGGTGTCTTAATACGGTCAAGGAGAGCAAAGAGAGTAGTGGTTTTCCCGTGACCGGTAGGTCCAGTCACATAGAGAACTCCATGTTTTCTTCCGCCGAGTTCCTGGAGCCCTTCGAGGATTTTTCCCCGGAATCCGAGACTTTCAAGATTGAGGGCGGTGTTGTTTTTTTCAAGTACCCTCATAACGATCCGCTCACCACTTTGAATGGGAACAGTGGAGAGACGAATATCAATATCTTTTCCGGCGATCTTGATTTTAATACGACCATCCTGAGGAAGTCGCTTTTCGGCGATATCTAGCCTTGCCATAACCTTGATACGAGAAGATACCGCAGCATGAGTTTTCTTCGGCTGGCGGAGAATTTCAGTCATAACCCCGTTGATCCGGAAGCGGTAGACCGTATCCTTATCATAGGGCTCGATGTGAATATCTGAGGCCCGTTCTTTCACGGCACGGAAAATGATGGAATTCACAAAGCGGATAACTGGTGCCTCGTCAGCCGTGGCATCAAGGATATCGATAGGGCCTTCGAGGTCGAGGTTCTCTTCGAACTCTTCGTCTTCAATGGAGTCGACGATGTTCCGGTTGGCCTTCTCGTAGATCTTATTGATGGCTTCCTGAAGCTTCACAGGAGTCGTGCAGACAAGACGGATCTCTTTTTTGAAGATCATGTGCAGGTCATTCACAACGTTGAAGTTAAAAGGATTACTCA
>CAZPFM010000150.1:0-6517 GCA_964585845.1 uncultured Bacteriovorax sp. | reverse complement strand
TTACTAGTGAGATTCACGGAAAAGGTCTTGGCCTTAAAACTTACATTTTTCACAAAAAGATTATGATTCTGATTAAGGATTGCCGGGGCCCAGGGATGGTTTATAGTGATTCGTCCATTCACCAGGGTCAAGGCCCGGTTCATGCGGATGGCGCGGTATTGGGGATCCGTAATTGCGGGAGAGGTGATTTCAAATCCAACGATCGTGGCTGACCCTCTAACCATTTTAAGATCAAGACCTGTGAGGTTTTGTCCTTTTAGTCTTACTCCATGGATGGAGGGGGTGGGGCGGAAATTATTCTGGAGAATTCCTACCTGTCCTCCGATGACCTCGAGATTTGTCACACTCCCGCCGGAGCCAGGAAGATTTTTTAAACCTACCTCAAAGTTTTCTCCGAAGATTCTCACATTCTCTACAACACAGTACTGGGCCCCGTTCATGTGAAGTCCGATGGCTCCGGGATGATTTCCCAGATCAATATTGATGTTTCGAAAATGGGCATTATAGTGCCGGGAAGCATCTTCTGTGAGATCACTCAGGCTCACCTTCTTCCCACCAACGGAAAGATCCCCATTGTCATCTACATCCACTCGCTCACTTTTCGAATCAGTCTCTTTATAAACATAGGCAAAATGAACAAAGGGTTCTGTGAGGCTTGCTCCGAGTTTAAGGGTAGGGCGATCTTCCGGAGTGTGTCCCACTTGTCCCATCAGAACATGAGCGAATTTTCTCTGGCTCATGCCTCGGGGATCTTTTGACTGGAATAGCTTCAGGGATTTATTGATGAGATATGTGCCCTTCGGAAAATAGACCACAAGGTTTGATTTATAAGCATCGTTGATCGCCGACTGTAGAATAAGAGAGGTGTCCTTGGAGCCATTGCTAACGGCATTGTAAGGATATTTTGTGACATCGAGATAACCCATACTGAAGATGAGTGGGAATTTCTTGGCATATTCCTGGACTCGGGTAGGGAATTCAGTGACATTGCTTTCATAGCGCATTTTGGCCATGGCAATAAGAGAGTAGGTCCCAAAGAGGAGAGCAATCAGCAGCTTCTGCATGCAGAATCCTTAATGTAGTGGAATTCTTATCGGTTGAAAGCGAAGAATGATTGAATCTTTAGTCTAAGTAATGGGAAGTTCAACAAAAAAAGCGGTTCCGGTCTCTGAACTCGATTCCACCCGGATGCTTCCCTGGTGGGCCTCCACGATCTCTTTTGAGATGAAAAGTCCCAGTCCCAGACCAGAAATATCCCGACCCATATTGGCCCGCTCAAAGCGTTCAAAGATCTTCGAGAGAGAGTCTTCTGGAATGCCCGGTCCCTTGTCTCTTACGATAATTAAAACTTTTTTTG
Organism: uncultured Bacteriovorax sp.; assembly: GCA_964585845.1. Taxonomy (GTDB): domain Bacteria; phylum Bdellovibrionota; class Bacteriovoracia; order Bacteriovoracales; family Bacteriovoracaceae; genus Peredibacter. The sequence continues at coordinate 5,160 of CAZPFM010000150.1, read as the reverse complement.
ATTCCCGCTTAACCTCAATTCTGACATCACTTCCCTTGGCGTACTTAATGGCATTGGTGATAAGATTACTTAAAACCTGATCGATTCTGAAAGCGTCGAATTTGCCCTTTACTTCGGTATTCTCCAGATAGATGTCATTTTGTGAGTTTGCTCGGATAATGGGGCGGAAGCGTTCCACCACTTCATCAATGAGTAACGAGAGATTAGTCTCTTCGATATTCATAGAAAGTTTTCCCGCACTGATCCGGGAGATATCCAGCATATCATTCACCAAACGATCGATCCGGTTAAGATTCTTGTGCAGTTTAGCCATGTAATCCTGTGCTTGATCGGATGAAAAGGTCTCATCAGTGAGGCGCTTTAAGATGAACTGGACCTGAAGCTTCATGGAAGTCAGAGGCGTTTTGAGTTCATGAGAGGCGATCGAGAGAAACTCATCCCGGGAGCGGATTCCCTCCTGAAGGACTTCATTCATGAATAGTCTTCGGGAAAGGGCCCGGTCCATGTTGGATCCGGTGAGTGCAATTCCTAAAATCACCAGGGTCGCGATGATCACTGCGGAAGCGAGACCATCCGTGGCGAGAAGGAACTGGTTAGGAAGCACGAAGTCTGGATCGAGAATGAAGTCCATGGCGGCCATGGCCGTGTAGTGCATGCCTGCAATGGCAAAACCCATGATGATTCCACCGATGCCCCGGTAGATGAAGCCCCTCACAGAAATATCGCTTCGAAGTTTAAACCCAATGAGCAGGGCCCCAAAAGAAGCCGCAAAGGCTATGAGAATGGAAGCGATCACAAGGTTCCAGTTCCAGGAAAAGCGCGCCGCCAGGATCATGGAGGCAATCCCGATATAGTGCATGCCTGCGATGGCTGTCCCCATGACTAAGCTTCCGATGATATAAACCTCTACCGTTGGCTCTTCCCGGGAGACAATGTGAAGGGCCAGGGCCGAGGCCATGACGGCAACGATGATAGAGAGAACGAGAAGGGGGAGATCATAGAAGATATTCAGGCCCTGGATGCTAAAGGCCAGCATCCCTATAAAATGCATGCTCCAGATTCCCACTCCCATGGCAAGGGCTCCACCTGCGAGCCAATAAACCCGGGCGCGCCCTTTGGAGGTGCTCAGGCTATTGACGAGATCAAGGGCCGTATAGGAAGCGAAGATCGCTATGACGATGGATAAGATAACAAGTGATGGGTCGTGCTGGTGTTGGGTGTGCATGGTTTACTTCGGCCATGCTAGGGCCAGCGCAACGAGTTCGTCAAAACGACCAGCGTTCTCTGTAAGTCCTTGATATGCCTTTAAGATTAAAATAATCTTTAATCACTGTCACATTTTACCCTCCACAAACGTCTTAACCATTATGAACGCTCAATCCTTCCTATTCTTGCTCATGCTCTTTGTTCCCCTCATCTCATATGCGGAGAGCATAGAGAGTTACCTCACCCAAGTGAAGGAAAAAAATCTTGAGATCCAGGTTCAGGATCAGGTCTTAGAAGCGGCGGCACTTAATAGTGAAGGCTTCAATCTTAAGGCCCCGATGGTAGGAGTCTCTCAGATGAGAAATCTTGAGGGAAAGTCCTATGCTTTTGAGATCCAGCAAGAGGTACCACTTTCCTCAAAACTCTCTGATGATAAGAAAAAAAGGGAAAAACTCTACGAGCTTCAGAAAGTGGAGAGCGAATATTTCACCTCGGCAACTCACTTTGAGGCCCGGCTTGCCTTTGTGAGCTATTGGGCCAGTTTTGAGAATCTGCGTCTTCTGGAAGAACTTCGCCGATGGCTTGATCATCATTTAAGTTTTGCCCGGAGTATTTCCCGCTCAGATACGGAAATGCGCCTTCACACCCTCGAAATAGAAAGCCTCATCGGTGTCTATGATAATGAGATCATCAATCTGAAGAGTAAACTTGAGGCCAAGAAAGTAAAGCTTCGCACACTGGCCTTCGATTCAAACTATGAGCCAGGAAAGCCCATTCTCGATTCAGTAAAGCTTCTCCCGGAGGATGCTGGTTTATCCCGCACTTCCGAAATAGACCGGGGGAAACTTAAGGTCGCCATGGAAGAGCTCGAGGTCGCCCGAAACGCAGATCTTCCCAATCTTTTTTTAAAATTCAAGAAACTCGACCGACCCATGATGGGTATGGCCAATCAGGAGATTATGGTGGGGATTGATCTTCCCTTTGCCTTCTTCTGGCAGACCCGGGCAGAAAAAGCTCAGGCAAGTGCACAGAAGTCTCTGGCCGATGCCCGCTATAAAAAATCTTTGGTGGAAAGTGAAGCCCTGAAAAATTCTCTTTTGTCTCAGGCAGACCTTCTCCAGGATCAACTTAAAAATCTCGACGAGGTTTCTATTCCTGCGGCCGAGAAAAGACTCAGGCTTCTGAAAAATTTAAGACCACGTGACATGAGTGGACTCGACTCCCATCACAAGGTCTTTCACGACTCTCTTCGCTTGAAATCCCAACGTATCGATGTTCGCCTGCGCTATGAAGAAATTTTTACTAAATGGATGGTGCTCTTTGGAGAAGTTTAATATGCCTCGTTTTTCTTTTCTCATCCTTTTACTTCTCGTTCCACTTCTTTCTTCCTGCCAAAAGGCAACTGAAAGTGAACATCATCACGAACAGTCAAAGGGCCAGGTCTATACCTGTCCGATGCACCCTGAGGTGAGAAAAGGGGAACCTGGGAATTGCCCCATCTGTGGGATGCCACTGGTGGAAGAGAAAGCGGGTAGCAAGGAAAAGGATCATCTCCTTCCGACGGATTATCAAAAGAAAGTTATCAATTACACAACGAGCACCGTAGAGAGAGAAGACGTCTCCTTTCGATTACCTGTATCAGGAAGAATCACTGGGCGGGAAGAAGTGACTTTCTCTGTTTATGAAAGTGATCTGCCCTTTATTTCTCCCGGTCAAAACTTCTTAGGAAAAGTCAGTGGATCCTCTCTGGAAAAAAAGGGAATCATCACTTCCGTTGATCATATAGCCGATCCCTCGAGTCATACGGTGCGAGTGGTGGGACGAGTTAAAGAGGGAGGAAGTCTTCATCCGATGGAGGGAAGTTTCTTTGGGGAGATTCGCTCCACCAAGAAGAATGTTCTCCTGATCCCGGAGGAAGCCATCCTACACTCTGGAAAAAAAACCATCATCTACCTTCAAAATGAAGAAGGCAGCCTCACTCCAATCGAAGTCAGTCTTGGGCGCCGAGTGGGGGAGAGGGTAGAAATTCTCTCTGGCCTTGAGGAGGGAGATATTGTGGCCGCTGGTCCTAATTTTCTCTTAGACTCCGAAGCAAGGCTTCGAGGCATTCATGATTAATCGACTCATTGCTTTTTCGGCGAATAATCGCTTTATCGTTCTCGCCATAACTTTTGTCTTCTGTGTCCTGGGATATATTTCCCTTAAAAATATTCCCGTTGATGCTATCCCCGATCTCTCCGACACCCAGGTCATCATATACACTAAATGGGACCAGGCCCCTGATATCGTGGAAAACCAGGTCACCTATCCCATCGTCTCCGCTCTTTTAGGCGCTCCAAAAGTAAAAACCGTCCGAGGGATTTCTGACTATGGCTTCTCCTATGTCTATGTGATCTTTGAAGACGGCACCGATCTCTACTGGGCCCGTAGTAGGGTCTTGGAGTATCTTAACTCCATTGGATCCCGTCTGCCTGAGGGAGCGAAAATGGAGCTTGGCCCCGATGCCACAAGTGTCGGTTGGATCTATCAGTATGCTTTAGTGGATGAGAGTGGAAAGCATTCCACCGCTGAACTCCGAAGCCTACAGGACTGGAAGATCAAGTTTCTTTTAAATTCTGTTCCGGGTGTCTCAGAGGTGGCTAGCCTCGGTGGCTTTGTGAAGCAGTTTCAGATCCGGGTTGATCCTCGTAAACTCGCTCTCTACCGGATCTCTATGGAGGAAGTCCTCGAGGCGGTTAAAAAATCCAATCAGGAGACTGGTGGTCGGGTGATTGAGGTCTCTGGCACCGAGGCGATGGTAAGAAGCCGGGCACTGGTGAGCAATGTAGATGATCTGAGAAAAATTCCTGTCAAGTTTGAAAGGAATGCTCCTCTTCCCGTTCTCTTAGAGCAAGTGGCGGAAGTGACCATTGGCCCTGAGATGCGGCGGGGGATTTCCGATTACAATGGAACTGGTGATGTGGTCAGTGGGATCATCGTTATGCGGCAGGGGGAAGATGTTCCCAGGGTCATCGCTGCAGTCAAAGAAAAGATCAAGCTCATTGAAAAATCTCTTCCTGAAGGAGTGAAGATCGAGACCGTTTATGATCGCTCGGATCTGATTGAAAGGGCCATGAGCACACTTCGCACAACTCTTATTGAAGAACTTATCGTCGTGAGTTTCATCATTCTTATTTTCCTCTGGCATATTCCTTCAGCGATCGTTCCCATTATCACGATTCCCATTTCCGTCCTCCTGGCCTTTATTCCTCTGTATCTCTTAGGAATGAGTTCCAACATCATGTCTTTGGCGGGAATTGCCATCTCCATCGGTGTCCTCGTGGATGGCGCCATTATCGAAGTGGAAAACGCCTACCGAAAGATTCAACTCTGGGATGAAGGAGGGCGCAAAGAGGACTTTCATAAAGTTCGCCTCGAAGCACTCCTGGAAGTTGGACCCTCCGTTTTCTTTTCTCTTCTAGTCATCGCTGTCTCGTTTCTCCCCGTTTTCACACTCATCGATCAGGAAGGAAGACTCTTTAGACCCCTGGCCGTTTCAAAGACACTGACCATGGCCTTGGCCGGTCTTCTCGCCGTGACTCTTGATCCAGCTGTCCGGATGCTCTTTGCCCGTGCGGACTTTTTTAAGGGCCCTCTTCCGTGGCTTAATAGGATCGGGGATGCTCTCATCGTGGGTCGCTATTATCCGGAAGAAAAACATCCTATCTCAAAAAGGCTCTTTAAGATTTATCGCCCGGTTCTGGACTTTTTTTTAAAGCATAAAAAAGCGACTCTGACTTTTTCTCTGATCCTCACTCTGACTGTTATCCCGGGTTTTATGCTCTTAGGACGAGAGTTCATGCCAAAGCTTCATGAGGGCTCCCTTCTCTATATGCCCACGGCCCTTCCGGGGATCTCTGTGGAGGAAGCCCAGCGAATCCTGACCCTGCAGGATAAGATCATCAAATCCTTTCC
>CAZPFM010000149.1:0-6524 GCA_964585845.1 uncultured Bacteriovorax sp. | reverse complement strand
GTCGTTGGTGGAGCGGAAGGTTCGCTTCTATGGGGACGTTCGCTGATGATTGCCATGCTGGTTGTCGCGGTCATTTCACCGATTTTAGGAGCCATCGCAGACTTTTCTGCGTCGAAAAAGAAATTTCTTTTCTTTGTCGTGGATAAGGAAGTTTCAGAGTCCACAAACTTCAAAATCGGTCTTAAATCTCTTCAAAAAATCTCTCCGGATTGGCGCCATTATTTTGAAAGCATGATCAAGGCAGCCGCATCGGAATGGTCCCGCCACGCCGATGTGAACTTTCACTTCATAAGCCCTGACTCTAATGAAAAGGTAGATTTTGAAGTCGTGGTCTACACAAGTAATGAAAGACCTCATTCTCGCCGTGGTCGAAGCTCTCACGGTTCTGTGGATTTCTCTCAAAAAGTCATCAATTTGAATCTGCCAGGAGATGCCTCTCCAGGTAGCCATTTCAAAGTCGCTCTTCACGAACTGGGCCATGTATTGGGTTTTCAACATGAACACCAGCATCCCGACCGAAACTTTAACTTCGACTTTGATTTTCTTATGAGTAAATGTGGACTTGGATCAAAGAATACTTGCCGGCGATCCATTGAACATAATTCGATGCTCACCTTCAGTGGCAGTAAGTTTGAAGTAAAAGACTACGATGTTGAGTCCATCATGCATTACGGGGTTCACCGGCCTCTCATAAAAGAAGATTTAGTGATTAAAGAATCCATGTCTTTAAGTCTCGGAGATAAGATCGCTGTGGCCGAAGCCTATCCGGGCCGACGGGATATTTCAGAAATCATCCAGGAGCACCGAAGCCTCGAAAAAATCCGAAGCTCCGGCATCATAGGGAAATGCACATTAAGTGAAGAAGGCCCAGGCGATTACCGGTATCGCTACAACGACGGAAACGAGGGACGCTTTATCGAAGAGACCTTTGAGAACGCGGCCACAAATGCCCTGCTCGATCCGAATTGTTTCTAATTACTCAACAATCATCCGAAGCACACAGCGAAGTGGTTCCGCCGCTCCCCAGAGAAGCTGATCCCCACAAGTAAAGGCGTTGATGTACTGATCTCCCAGAGTCATCTTGCGGACTCTCCCGATCGGCACATGCATCTTTCCGGAAACCGCACCTGGAGTGAGCTCCTTTAATGAATCAGCTTTATTATTGGCGATAAATTTCACCCAGGGATTAGCATTAGCAAGAAGCTCTTCCACCGTTTTAAGCTCAACTGACTTATGAAGCTTGATGGTGAGACCCTGGGAGTGGCAGCGTAGCGCCCCTACTCTCACACAGGTTCCATCGATAGGAATTTCCTTTGAGCTTTGAAGAATCTTATTGGCCTCCACCTGGGCTTTCCACTCTTCCTTACTCTGCCCACTCGGCATCTCCACATCGATCCACGGGAGAAGATTCAGGGCAAGCGGATGACCGAAGTTTTCCTTGGGGAAATCCTGAGAGGCCATAAGGGCCGTCATTTTCTTTTCCAGATCAAGAGCGGAAGCCGCAGGATTTCTCTGGAGCTCATGGCCCACAGAATCCATCTGGCTTAAGAGCTCGATCATGTTTTTGGCGCCGGCACCGGAAGCTGCCTGATAGGTCATGGAACTCACCCATTCGATGAGGTTTTCTTTGAAAAGTCCATGAAGAGCGATGAGAAGAAGGGAGACAGTGCAGTTTCCTCCGACAAAATTCAAGGTCCCCTGATTGAGAGACTTTTTTACGAAATCCCGGTTCACTGGATCCAGGATAATGACCGCATCTTTTTCCATGCGCAGGGCCGAAGCGGCGTCGATCCAGATTCCCTTCCACCCATCTTTTCTAAGCTGAGGAAAGATTTCCTTGGTGTAGTCTCCACCCTGACAGGAAACCAGGATATCCATTTTCATGAGATCTTTAGGATCCATTGCGTTTAAGATCTTATCGTGGCCGTTTTGAACTTTCGGCGACTCTCCCCCTGCCTTGGAAGTTGAGAAGAAGTAAGAATTCATCAAGGAGAAGTCGTTCTCCTTTTCCATTCTCTCCATCAGGACAGAGCCAACCATTCCTCGCCAACCAATAAATCCAACGTTCTTCATTTTTACCTCGGGGTGATTACGTCACATGAAAAACTTACCCCGGACATTTTTTAAAAGTAAACTTGGATTTTCAGGAAGAATTGCATATGATCATTAGCGATTGCCTAGAGAGGCGCGGTTTTTAGGTAAGGGCCGGGAGAGTTAAGACTCGTAGGACCAAGTGTCCCCACCAGCTACCCAGGGAAAAATCGCCGAAGCGTTGGATGATCTTAATCTTTCAGCGTTGGTCGGGTGGGCCGAATCCCACCGACTGTCATGGTAGAAATACTGTGGAGTGCTTTAGGTTAGGTTGAAATTCCTTTCACCCTAATCCTATTTCATTCCTCCAGAATTCGACTTTTACTTATTCTTCCAGGAGAAGATGATGTCTAAAATTGTCGTTTCTAAGTTCGGCGGAACATCCATGGGAAATTTCGAGGCCATGAAAAGGGCAGCGGAAATCTCTCGTGAGCGAGGCTCTAGTCTTGTCTGCGTTTCGGCCACCTCTGGCACCACTGATAAACTCATCGAAACCGCCAAACTCGCCTCCACCGGGGCCATGGATGAATGCGAGAAAAATGTCTTTGCTATTAAAGAGCGCCACACTGGCATGCTTAATGAGGCCGGAGCTTCCCCGGATGCTGAAAGCATGCTCCAGGGACTTTTCACGGAACTCGATCTTCTGGTTCAAAACTTATCACTTCTTAAAGAGCTCACTCCCAGGGCCCATGACCATATTTTAAGCCTTGGCGAGAGGATGAGTTCACTCATCTTCCGCCAGGTCTTAAAATCTTCCTGGAGCGAGAAGGAAGTTATTCTTCTCGATGCCAGAAGCTGCATCCGCACGGATTCCAATTTCGGTCGTGCCACTCCCCTTTTTGAACTCATCGAAAAAGAGTGCCAGAGCAAAGTGAAATTTGACGGCAACAAAGTCTATGTTACCCAGGGTTTTATCGGAGCCGACACTCAAGGGAATACTACCGTTTTAGGGCGAGGTGGCTCTGATTATTCAGCAGCACTTTTTGCTGAGGGAGTTCACGCGGACATCCTCGAGATCTGGACTGATGTGGCAGGTGTCGCCACCACAGACCCACGGCTTGTTCCTGAAGCAAGGATCATCGCCGAACTCTCTTACCAGGAGGCCGGAGAGATGGCCCAGTATGGTGCCAAGATCCTTCACCCGGCCACCATCGCACCAGCAGTAAGGCGGGGCATTCCTGTCTTTGTGGGATCCACTTTTGATAAGGATCTCCCAGGTACCTGGATCAGAGGAGCTGTAGAACATAAGCCCACAGTTCGGGCCATCACCAAGCGCTCGGCCCAGGCCCTCCTCACTATCACCAACGCCAACATGTTAAACGCCTATGGATTTATGGGAGAGATCTTCTCCCTCTTCGGAAAACACCGCATCTCTGTGGATTGTGTGACAACTTCCGAGATCTCCATTGCGGTCACCGTGGATAAGAGCACTCTTGAAAATGAGAAATTCATCCAGGAGCTCAGATCCGCAGGAAAAATCAACATCGATTCTGACTACGCTCTCATCTCTCTCATCGGAAATGAGCTCACTGACCGGGCCTCACTGGCAAAGAGAATTTTCTCCACCATTGAAGACACCAATATCCGGATGATGAGTCTTGGGGCTTCACCCTTTAACTTTAACTTTCTTGTGAAAGAAGCGGATTCAAAAAATTGTATCCAGATGCTTCATAAGAACCTCATCGAGGAGGGTCTATGAGAATCGCTCTACTAGGAAAAGGGAAGACGGGCTCTCAGATTCTGGAACTGGCCCCCGAAGCAGTTGTCTTTGACCGCACTAATAAACCAACAGCAGAAAAATTAAAAGATTTTGATGTCGTGATCTCCTTTCTTCCTGGCGATGCCTTTCTGGAACTCATCCCGGAACTCATGGCCTCCGGGCGTCCGGTTGTCACCGGCTCCACGGGCTTTAACTGGCCAGATAAAATCGATCTAAAACTTATCGATAAAAAGCTCACCTGGATTTATGCTTCGAACTTTTCTCTGGGGATTGTGGCCATGAAGCAACTCATTGCCCGCTTCAATAAACTCTGCCATCTTTTTCCTGAGAAGAAACTCTCCATCCATGAAGTCCATCACACCAAGAAAGTGGATGCTCCTTCAGGCACTGCACTCTCCATGAAAGAGTGGCTGGGTCAGGAAGTGGAGGTCACCAGTGACCGCACGGGAGATGTGGTGGGACTTCATACCCTCACTCTCGAAACTCCCTCAGAAATCATCCGCCTTGAGCACGAAGCGAAGAATCGAATGCTCTTTGCGGAAGGGGCCCTCTGGGCAGCAAGGGAAATTAAGAACGTAAAACCTGGTCTACATTCATTCCAGTCGGTGGTTGAAACCCACCTCTCACTTTAAGGAGTCATCATGAACCTGAACTCTTATCCACTTTGGACTGCCCTCATCACTCCCCTGTCTAACGGCGGGTCAGTCGATTTTGACTCCCTCACAAAACTTGTTAAAGAACAGGACGAGGCCAAGAATGGTCTTCTGATTCTGGGATCCACTGCTGAAGCCTTGAATCTTTCTTTAGAAACCCGCAAATCCATCATCGAGCACGTTGTGAATATGAAGCCTTCTTCTCCCATCATGGTGGGAATTGGCGGTCAGATGCTGGAAGACCAGCTCTCCTGGATGAGCTACCTTGAACGACTGAACGTTCACTCCTACCTTCTGGTAACACCCCTTTACGCAAAACCTGGTCCAGTAGGCCAGTACGAATGGTTTAAGACTCTCCTCGATGCCTCCACTCGTCCTTGCATGCTTTACAATGTACCTGGAAGAACGGCCGTGGCCATGTCTCCGGTGGCCGTGGAGCGCTTAAAGAATCATAAAAACTTCTGGTCCATTAAAGAGGCCAGTGGTTCTGTTGAAAAGATGACCGAGCTTCTTAAAGCATCCGGAAAAGATGTCTATTGTGGTGATGATGGGCTCCTGCCTGAATTCGTCGCTGCCGGTGCCAAGGGGCTTGTCTCTGTTGCCTCCAATGCCTGGCCTAAAGAAACAAACCTCTACGTAAGACAATGCTTAGATAAGAGCTTCGATGCTAAGGAGCTCTGGACCAAGGCCGCAAACTCATTGTTTGTTGCCTCTAACCCCGTACCCGTAAAGCGCCTCATGGCAGAACGAGGAACCATCCGCTCAAGCCGAATGGCGCCTCCCCTCTCCCATGAAGATATGACTTCTGCGGCCCCCGTAATGGATGCCCAGGAAGCCGTGACTAAATGGTACAATTCCCAGGAGAAAAAATAATGAACTGGCAGGAAACTCTCGATCAATTAGAAAAAGGCACCGTCCGCTCCGCTCAGAAAATTGATGGCAAATGGGTTGCTCAAAAAGAAGTTAAAGAAGCGATCCTTGCGGCCTTTAAAGCCGGAGAGCTCAAAGAGTTCAGTGATGAGCATTTCCATGGTTTCGTTGATAAACACAATCTTGCTCCAAGAACTTTTAAACCAGAAGATAAGGTCCGCATGGTTCCAGGCGGATCATCTGTGCGCCGTGGTTCTCACATTGCTGAAGGAGTCATCATTATGCCTCCGGCCTATGTGAATGTGGGCGCCTTCGTTGATTCAGGAACAATGATTGACTCTCATGCCCTCGTGGGTTCTTGCGCTCAGATTGGCAAGAATGTTCATCTCTCTGCAGGTGTTCAGATCGGTGGTGTCTTAGAGCCTATCGGCCAGGCGCCGGTTGTGATCGAAGATAATGCCTTTATCGGGGCAGGTGCAGTGATTGTTGAGGGTGTCGTTGTTTCAGAGGGAGCCGTGATTGCTCCAGGAACAATCCTTTCAAAAGGTGTTCCGGTTTATGATTGCGTGAAAGAGCGTCTTCTTGAACCAGGTGAACCTATTCCTCCTCAGGCGGTTGTAGTCACTGGATCACGTCCTGTTTCTGACTCTCTTCCATGGGCAAAAAAAATGGGCCTAACCATGAGATGTGCTATGATTATTAAATACAAAGATGCAAAAACATCAGCGGCCCTCGAACTTGAGAGTGTCCTGAGATAATTTTTTAAAAAGAGAAAGGCATGGATCATATTAAAGAACTCATCTCCGAATATGATTCATCCTTTTTCTTTTATGACCTTGATCGATTTGAAAAACATTTAAAAGACATTCAGTCCCAACTCGATCCCCGCATAAAAATCTTTTACGCCTGTAAGGCCAACCCCCTCTCCAAGATTCTCTCCATCTTAAATGCCAATGGCTTCGGCGTGGATGTGGCCTCCTTGGGTGAACTCCATCAGGCCAAAAGTGTGGGAGTGGAAAACCTCATCGCCACAGGCCCTGCTAAGTCCTACAGCTACTTAAATAAACTCTTAAACGCCAACGTGGACACTATCGTTTGCGAAAGCCCTCAGCAGCTTCGTGACCTCAATGAGCTCTCCCAGGAGCGAAGAACAAAACAGAAAGTCCTTCTCCGGGTCCAACTTGATTGGG
>CAZPFM010000148.1:0-6530 GCA_964585845.1 uncultured Bacteriovorax sp. | reverse complement strand
AAAAATTTCGACGTCACCGTTAACGGCAGTGAGGACTTCTATGAGATCCCAAGCCATCTCTGAGGCGAGTTTAGGATCTAAAGAATAGCGATTCACAAGTTCGATTTGAATCTTTGAAAAGAGTTCTGCTTCATTAAGCTGATAAAACGAGGGATGAAAAAGTGTGTGCGCGAGCATAGCCGTCCTCCTTGACGATTAAAAAACGCTAAGATGAAAAACTGTTTGTGTGTGTAGGCTAGTAGGTTCGGATGAGTCCCACCAAAAGCCCGCGGATTTCACACTCCCGGTCTTTAACGATGATGGGTTTCATCGTCTTATTTGCGGGGTGGAGTTCGATCTGTTTGGACTTCTTGTAAAAACGCTTGAGGGTGGTTTCATTGTCGATGACGGCCACAACGATCTGACCATTCTCGGCTTGAGTCTGATGCTTGATGATGGCAACATCACCGCTCAATATACCTTCTTCGATCATGGACTCACCTTTTACTTTGAGGGCGTAGTGAGTTCCTCGACCGAGCATGTGTGTGGGCACACTGATCATATTATTATTTTCGATGGCTTCAATAGGAACACCTGCGGCGATATCTCCGAGAAGGGGGATTTCCTCGGTGTTCTGTTGAACAGTGGCCGGCATGAGGCCCCGGACGGAATGGGAATCGTTTTGAAGATATCCACCTGTCGTGAGGTACTTGATATAGTCCTGGACTGAGCCGAGGGACTTAAAACCGAAGTTTTCCTGGATCTCCTTCTGAGTCGGAGAAAATCCATTTTCCCGGACATAATCCGTGATGAAATCGAGAACTTCTTTTTGTTTTTTTGTCAGTGCCATAACTTTCTCCGTACTCTTTCCGTAGGTAAGAATCAGTATAGGCGTAAATTTTCCGTAGTTCAACGAATATTTTAAATTCTCTGCATTTTCTGTGGGGGCGGCCGCTTCTCACCTGATTTGAACCTTTTAATGTAGGTGCATCTCTTACAGAGATCTTCAGTGAGTTGGTTTTTTGCAAAACCGTCCCGCATATTCTTTAAGCGTGGCTCATTGAGAATGTTGGCGAAGCTATCCGTGAGGACATTACCAAGGGGAATACCGGCCTCTTTATCAAGGCAGCAGGGAACTACAGTTCCGTCAGCGTGGATTCCGATTTGCTGAGTGAGAGCGTGGCAGAAGCCGTGGTCACCCTGAAGAGGATTCCCGTAACTAGGCCACTCAAAACGAGTATCAAAGTGAAAGTAAACTCTTCCGGTGATGTTCTTACTACGACGGTGGCGGGTATCGATTTTCTCAGTCACTGGAACTCCAAAGAATTCCTGAACATGATCGAGGATGTCACTGTTGTCATCATTGGGATTGGTGACCGAGCTTAAATTCCAAAGCCTGAAATTGATATACATCTCAGGAGCTTCAGTAAGGGCGCCCTTAGAGAACTGGAGAATGTCGTAGAGGTAGGGCCTCATGTCCTGGCCGGGATAATTATCCTTGAAACTATGAAGAGAAAAATTAATCTGGCGGATGGCCTTAGAACGGTAAAAAAGATTGTGATCAAAGTGCTTAAGATAGGTGCCATTCGTGGTGAGATGAATCGTAGCACCCAGTTCCTCACAAATGGAGAGAATCTCTTTAAATTCCGGATGGGCAAGAGGTTCACCCATCAGGTGAAGACAGATCTGCTCTGAATAGGGGAGAACTTCTGTGAGAATCTTCCGGAAGTGTTCCGGGGAGAGAATCTTTTTTTCTCGCTCAACTTCCGGACAGAAGCTGCATTGGAGATTACAGATGTTGGAGATTTCGATGTAGGTCCTTAGAAACTTCATTTTCTTTTTGAAGCAAAGGCCCGCTTCGTCTCTGTGGGCCTTTGTCCTGACTGGAATCGACCCAGAAGATCACTTGTCTCTGTCACGAGTCCCTGGAAGACCTGCCCCACAGAGAAGGCTTTATTTAAAAACCAATTCCGGGTGGATGCTTCTGTGATGAGCTTAAGCTCCAGCGATTTTTCGGATTTCTTAGTCAGGATATACTCGGTATTTTTTTGATGGAAGAAGTAGTCAAACTCAATTCCAGGATTGATATATTTTCGGGCATCCCTGTCTTTGAGAAGCTCGAGGGTCACTCGGTATCCTTCCGGTCGCTTAAAGACCCGAACGAGTTCATAGTACCCGTAGGCCCCACGGTTATAGACACGTCTTCCGACAATGAGCCGTCTGACTTCATCTTTGTCGAGTTCCGAAGGATTTTTTAATTTATGAATCACAATATTTTCTACGACGTCCCGATCGAATCGTTTGCAGTGGTGATCCCGGGTGAGGTGCTCACGTTTATGGGCGAGATCATTATTGCAACTTGATTCAAAGTCGAGAAGTTCTGCGAGGGCTTCTTCCGTGCTCAAGGGAATATCTACTTTTGTAAATGCCCGAAAGTGCCGCTGGCTTCCTTCTTTGCCGGTCTGGAGTGTGACATTTTGAATCTTTTCAAAACGATCATACTTTTCTTCGGCCTGAACAGTTAAGACAGTAAGGCCCAGAAGTACTGATAATACGAGCATGCAAAATTCCTTTTTCTTATCCTTCTATGATAACGGAATTGCGCATTATTTTAACAGTAAATGAGATGGAAAAATCTGCCCTACGGGATAGCTTTATAAAAGAGCTCTTCGACAGTGTAGAGGAGCTCTCCCTGAGGTGTTCGCACAGTTATCTCATCTCCCACTTCCTTGGAGAGAAGGGCCTGCCCAATAGGGGATTGCCAGCTGAGTTTTCCTTTTTCAGTTTCGACTTCATCCACCCCAACGATGGAAACAGTTCTGGATTTTCCCTTCTCATCTGTGAGTTTCACCGTGGCACCGAACTGGATTTTTTCTGAACAGATCGAGGTGGGATCGACCACCACGGCCGCATCGAGCCTTTGGGTAAGAAACCGAATTCGACGGTCGATCTCCCGCAGCCTGCGCTTTCCATAGAGATAGTCCGCGTTTTCTGAGCGATCCCCATTGCTGGCGGCCCACTGGACGAGACGAGTGACTTCAGGTCTTTCCGTTCGGGAGAGATGATCGAGTTCGGCCAGAAGCTTTTTCTGGCAGTCAGGAGTCATGTAATTATTTTTCTTCATCGAGCTCAAGCAGGCTCTCCTGAAGAACACTTCTGTATTCCTCTGAGAATGAGTCATTTTTAGCGCAGATTTTCAGAAGCCCCAGAGGGGGAACAGTCGTGCGGTTGTGAAGAAAGTCATCAATGGCCTCAATCAAAGGATCCAGAAGATCGTGGGGAGAATCTCCTCTTTCACTCAGGCTCGCCTCGAGGACAAAACCCATAAGGTATGTGGCCTTCTCTTCTTCATGACGAAGGATCTTCTTTTTCTGATAAAAATAATAGAGCACCCCGAGTCCGGTGAAGAGGGCCATCTCGAGGGAGAGCTTGAGCAATAATTCCATGATTCTATTTTAGTATCAGTTGAGGGCTAGAGCGAGGACATTGATTCTTGATTGTGTCTCTCGGCTAATCTTAAGTTCTTAATAAAACGTGAGCTAAATGCCTAAAATCTTAGCTAACCTTGTCCTTAAAAAAGCCGATAAGAGGAGTGTAGGGAGAAAAGCTATGATCCACGCCAGAAGTATTAAAGATATGTTGAAACGAGTTCCTCTGAATGAGGACTTTTATATGACCCTCGATACATTTCATCTCAATTATGTGGATATGTGCTTTAAACGAATGCTCGATGAGCAGATGGGCATGATGACAGAACTTGAGTATCGAAACTATCAAAGCTTCATGAAGTTTAAGAGCGAGTATCAGGAAGAGTTCTATCTTGAAATAAAGTCAGCTAAAAAGGTCGCCTGACTCCTCAGTCAGACTAAGTTTCACTATGCTTCCGTGACCAGGAGGCATTATGAAGACCTTTTTCTTCTTATTTATTTCACTATTGAATTTTTCCCACGCGGGGACTCAGTCCGTTTTACTAACGAGAGTTCTTGAGGCGATCCGCATCCAGGCAGAGCAACCAGAATTAAAATCCAGGGGCCTTCTTCGGAAAGACTTCGATTTGATACTAAAACTTCTGGACAAGCATCAAGTCGCAAGTCCGACACTTTCCCGCTGGCATACTCTGAATCCGGCAGATCATAAGCTTCAGTCTCTTCCTCTGCCGACTCTTTCTAAATCAGGAGAGGCCTATCCTGCGCTCTCCCTCCACGCCCATAAATTTTATGTCGCTGAAGAGAGCGATGATGTCACTAACGATGATCTCTATGTTTCTTTTTTCATCACTGACGGAAACATTCCCACGGGGAAATTGTCTTCGATCTACCGGGGCATTGATGAGGGTGAAAGTTTTCTTTTTATACTTCAGGACAGAATTCTTTATCCACTTGATGGAAGCCTTCAAATTCCCCGAGGGCATCTCATCATTGATTACATGATCATCGAGTCCGATGGGGACGATATTAAAGAGATGAAACGCATCTCAGGCTTCATCACGGAATTGGCCATTGAGTTTTATAAAAGAAAATACGGTGAGCCGGGAGAACTCACACGCATAAGAGAAGAAGTGCGAGCTCTCTCGGAGGCCCTCCTGGACTTGAACCACGATGACCGCCTGGTCACGGCCACTTGGGCGCCATCTCCTTTGGAAGTGAATCAGTCTCTGGAAGGCAGGAGTTTTGCAGAGATCACCCGGACCCATAAAGAATCCTCAACCTGGGGTGATTTTAAGTATAAAATAACCTTCAGACTCATTCGCTGAGGAGGAATATGTCTCAGGATTTCGTCGTGATGGGCGCGGGCTTTGTGGGCCTTTCCACGGCCTATTGGTTAAGGGAGCTTGCTCCTGATTCAAAAATCCTGGTGATTGATCCTAAGGGCATCGGGGCCGGTGCCAGTGGTAAAAACGCTGGCTTTCTTACCAAGGGGAGTGCTTTCTTTTACCAGCATCTCATGAATCGTTGGGGGGAAGAGAAGGCGCTGGAGATCTTTAACTTTTCCCGGATCTCCTTAGAGCTTCTCCATCAGAACATCCTCATGGCATCAACTCTTGATTATATGAAGACCTCATCTCTGACACTCTACCGTGCCCAGAAGCCGAAGCTTCCTCTGGCCTTTGGTTTTCGGGATGAAGCCTCTTCCTTTCCTTCTCATTTCGCCGGAGCCCTCAGAAGTGCTGACGAATTCAGAGTCCGCTCCTCTGAGTTATTAGAAATTCTTTATCAGAATCTTTTGAAAAAGAATGTCAGCTTTAGTCTCGGGAAAGCAGAGACCAGGACAGATGGAAAGAAAACCATCTTTTGTCTAAACGCTTACACCTCTCAGGCCTTACCGGAATACAGTGATCGTATTTATCCCCGTAGAGCGCAGATGCTGAGGGTCCGTCTAAAGACCCCGAACTCTATCGGGCAGGAGCTCTATTATGACCCCGCCGAGAGAGTTTACTTTCGTCGTGAGGCCGTGGATCAATTGCTGATCGGTGGAAAAAGGCTCATGGATGTAAAAGGTGAAGAAACGTTTCTGGAAGGAAATTCTGAAATCATCCAGAGCGCCCTTGAGACTTATCTCACCTCACTCGGGCTGGACTTCGAAGTGATGGATCGCTGGTCGGGCATCATGGGATTCACAGAAAGCGAATTACCGCTCCTAGAAGACCAGGGGAGTCGGCTGATTATCGGGGGATTTAGTGGCCATGGGATGGGTCTGGGATTTCATGCAGGAAAGGTTGCGGCAGAATTAGCTTTGGGATTAAAAACTCATCATCCGTTTTAAAAAAGGGCCCTTATGAGGGCCCTTTTAATCACTACATTTTAAAGCTAGCGTCATACCAAGGGTGTGCTGTCCTGTGCTGACTTGCGATTTCACGGGATTGCACCGGTGACTTCATGTGTGCATAGTGTGTAGCAAAGACGGTGAAAAAGACCCAGAAGCTAAAGAAGCTAAAGAACCAATGAGTATTCCAAGACATAGATTTCTCCTTTGAGGACATTGCCTATCCTATCGGCAGATTTGTCAGGGAATTGAGATGATATTCCATTCAAAATATTAGGCAGTTAGGGGCATATACATTATCATAAAGCCCTCTACCGAACCCCTAGCTGGAGTCCTAAGTCTTGCGATTTCTCACACTCATTTTTCTCTCTTTGATGCTTCTCATTTCCTGGGAAAGCAAAGCTCAACTTTTAAAAGAAAAGATCCTCGTTGGTCGAATTGAATGGATTCAGATCCCGGAACTTAAACTGAAGTTCAGGTCCCGGGTCGATACCGGTGCGAAGACCAATTCCATGCATGCAGTGAACATCGAAGAGGTCGATCAGCAAGGAGAACTCTTCATAAAGTTTCAGTCTGTGGATACGGAAGGCAAGCCTATCGAACTTCTTCGGAAAGTGGACTCGACTCAACGAGTTTCAAACACCGGCGGAGGAATCACCAAGCGCTATGTGATTAAAGAAAAGATTAAAATAGGCAAAGTTGAACTCGATACTCTCATTAACCTGAACGACCGCTCCGGAATGGAATACAAATTTCTGATTGGTCGAAACCTTCTCCTGGGGAGATTC
>CAZPFM010000147.1:0-6548 GCA_964585845.1 uncultured Bacteriovorax sp. | reverse complement strand
CGAAATCCACAACTTTCCTGAGTCGGAAGAGGGAATCGAAAAACTCACGGAACTGGCCAATTCGGATGTGGATGAAGTTCCCGCCGGTCCTGGAGTTCTCTACCACATTCAAAAATCCACATCGATCTTCGTTGTGCGCACCCTGGCATCAATGAATCTGCAGGAAGACTTTAAAAAGATCAAAGAATCCCCTGAGGATTACCCTTCTCTGCGTCTTCTGGACGGGGAAAAGAATCTGATTCAGGAACTTCGCTACTTCAGTGTGGAAGAATTTTCGCAAGCCGAGATCATTCACGATCAAATCTCTAATCGCCGCTTTCCGGTCTTCGAAGAGCGGATGTGTAATCTTTCGGATCCAGGATTTTCCTGGTGGATGCTTAAGACCGAGAACGGATTTCATGTGAGCTTCAATCTCTCGGTGGATGCCGGTGCAAATACAGAAAAACTTGGACCTCTGGGGGATCAGCAGCTCGCCACCAAGACCTTTTTAGGTTTTGCAGAACTCCTGGATAAGTCCGGGCTCCCTTTCAATGTTCAAAATGAGATCAACCGGATTCAGTTCACAGATGGAGACGCTTTTCTCATGGGAGAGTTTCAGGATCTCTTCGAACTGGGAGCTGTAGGTGAAGGGTTAACAAAGCTCTTTAAACTACTCGCCAAGAGAAAGCAGAATTCCGTGGACCTTGAAACAACCTGGTTCTATCTCCAGGAGCTTGCGGCCCTGCGTCGCTTTTGGATTCAGATCGAATTCGATCTTAGTGCTGAGTCCGCTTAAGACTTTCTTCGTGCTTGGCCGCGAGGTACCCAGTGACCATCAACTGAGCGAGCATTCCTAATTCTTCATCATCCGTGATGCCGTAGAATTCTTCGATGTGGCGGACAAAAATTTCTACATCATCATCCTTGAGGTGCCTCTCGACAGTCTCCATCATTTCTTCGGAGTTCATTTCTTCAAGCGACTTGAAAAAAGATGTAAGAATTTGCTGTTTTTCATGAGGCATTTTTGATTCCTTGGTGTCACTATTGCACCACGAAATTTCTCGTTGTCAATTAAGAAACTCCGTGAGAAAAATCGAATACTTCTTTGAGTTCAAGGCAAGTTTGCTTAGAATTGAAAGGTATATTCAAATTCTAATGATTGTAAGAAGGGCCAAGCCAGTATGAAAAGTCTTTTTCTCGTCTCATTGATCTGTCTTTTGGTCGCAGGCCCTGCGATGTCCCAAACGCGACGGACGAAGAAATCCTCGCAGACAAGTTCTAAGGTTCGTCGAACCAAGAAGAACGTGCCCCGCACTCCACGAACGAAAAAAACGGTTATGCCGGTTGCTGAGAAGAAAGTTGAGGATAAGTCTCATTCCGATAAATTCCTCGAACGCCTGAAGGTCATTTACTTCAGCATCTATTCTTCTTCCCCTCTCTCTTCATGGCATGCTGACTACGCAGCCTGGAATACTTTCACAGACACAGGAAAAGCTTGTCCATATAACTGTGACTCGATTCCGCAAAACATCTTCAACCTTCTGATTCTCGTCTACAACTACGCTCCCAATAAATCTTTTGTCATCCAGCCCCGCTGGTCGTTTTATCTTGGCCAA
Source organism: uncultured Bacteriovorax sp. (assembly GCA_964585845.1). GTDB lineage: Bacteria > Bdellovibrionota > Bacteriovoracia > Bacteriovoracales > Bacteriovoracaceae > Peredibacter. The sequence continues at coordinate 4,953 of CAZPFM010000147.1, read as the reverse complement.
CAGGGTAATGATCCAAGCGCAGTTGTGATGGAAGACTGGGTAGCATCATGGGGTTATAGACATAAATTCAATGATGAATGGAGCCTGGATTTCAGACCAGGAATCCGTCTCCCGTTTAGCCGGGGAACCCGGAATACGGACGACGCTGCCCTGGGGGATTTGACCCATCAGCCGGACATTCAGCTCCTCGTGAACTACAACCCCAATAAAGAGTGGTCCTTCCAGTACATTCTTCAGAACAGATTTTGGATCTTCGAAGACCGTTATAATGAAACTCGGCACAGAATTGCCCAGACCCTCAACACCAATTATCAATTAACAGAAAAGCTCCAGCTCCAGCACTACGTCGAATACTGGTTTCAGAATGACCGACGTCGTGAGTCTCTCAACGGCAAGTCGGTTTCCTACAAAAACAATTTCTTCAACACCTATGGTGGGGTTTCCTATATGGTGACACCTAAATTCGGTGTGACTCCTTTAGTAGGTTTTTATCCCAATGATCCTAATTTGAGCTGGCATTCCACTTATGCTCAGGTCTGGTTCCTCTACTTGTTCAAGTAAAAACGGCTACTTAACGCGCTATTGCCATCCACCTTTAGCTTTGGTACAACCCACAAAGTCGTATATTTGTTTGCCTTCATCCACCCGGATCTCTTCTTTAGAATTGAGTCTTGTTAGGTCTAAGTGGTTCAAGGTTAGTTTTGGGACTTAGACCGTCTCTTCACACATTCAAAATGCGCGTACACCTTATTTTCTCAAAAGGAGAAAACGCATGTCATTTACTGAACTTGGACTCAAAGATTCTTCACTCAAAGCGATTGCACAGATGGGATTTGAAACCCCTTCTGAAATTCAAACCCAGGCCATTCCGGTGCTTCTTAAAGGAGATATCGATTTCATTGGCCAGGCCCAGACTGGTTCTGGAAAAACCGCGGCTTTTGTCCTTCCACTCTTAGAAAAACTCGATTTTAAATCCCCGGCCCTTCAGGCGATTATCCTCGCCCCTACAAGAGAGCTCGCTAATCAGATTAACGAAGAGATCCAAAAGCTCTCTTCTTTCGAAAAGATCCGCTCCATGTCCGTCTACGGCGGAACAAGTGTTGGCCTTCAGATCAAAGACTTTAAAGCGAAGAAACCTCAAATCGTTGCCGGAACCCCGGGACGAGTGATGGATCTCATTGACCGTGGAGTTTTAAAATTCGATGAAACCCGTTTCGTTGTTCTCGATGAGGCCGATGAAATGCTTGATATGGGTTTCTTTGATGATGTCACGGCCATCATCGATGCTATTCCTCAGAAGAATATCTGGATGTTCTCAGCCACACTTCCGGGTCCAATCTCGGATCTTGTGAACCGTGAGTTCTCTAATCCAGTCACTGTTCGGGTCACAAAGAAAGTCCTCACGGCGGATTCTGTAGAGCAGAAAGCGGTGGTGGTTAGACGTGATAATCAAACTGAAGCCCTTTGCCGCTTCATGGATTCCTCTGATGAGATGTACGCGATCATTTTCACTCGCACAAAGATCGGCGCAAAAGAACTCACCGATGAACTCAATGCCCGAGGTTATCCTACTGACGCTCTTCATGGAGACATGGACCAGGCGGCCCGGGATATGACCATGAAAAAATTTAAAGAGAAGAAAATCAATCTTCTCGTTTGTACTGATGTTGCTGCCCGCGGGATTGATGTGAATAACCTCACCCACGTCATCAACTTCGGACTTCCCCAGGACAATGAATCCTATGTTCACCGAATTGGCCGAACAGGCCGTGGTGGATCTAAGGGGATTTCCCTTTCCATTATTGAGCCAAGTGAGCAGGGCAGAGTTGGGCAGATTGAGCGCCTTACGAAAGCAAAAATTGAGCGCGTTCAACTTCCTAAAGTTGAAGAGATTCGCCAGAAGATTATTGAAAAATCTATGGCCCGATTCAATGATCATATCGCTAACTTCCACGATGAAGACGTTCTTCACTACGATAACTTCAAGGCAAACTTCGAAGAGCTCGATAAAGAAGACATCATCAAGGGAATTTATGGCTTCATGTTCGAGAACACACTGAAGAGATATCAGAAAGCTCAGGAGATTGATCTTGCTGCTCGTGGAGAAAGACCACAGGGCACTCGCGTTCAAGGTGGGATGCAGAGATTTTTCATTAACCTCGGTACAATGGACGGAGCAACTCCGGGTGAACTTCTGAAGTTTGTTTCAACAATCACCGGAGTTTCCGGACGAGATATTGGAAAGATCGAAAACAAAGAAAAGTTTTCTTTCCTCGAAGCGCAGTCGACCTGCACCGATGCGATCCTGAATCTCAAAGGTGAAATGTTCGGCAACCGCCGCGTCTCCATTGAGCTTGCAGCACCATCGGCGAACTTCCAAAGTCGCGGTGGACCTCGGGGCAACTATCGGGGCAACAAGGGTGGACGCTCTTTCGGAAGAGGGAACCGTTACTAGGTAAAACTTTCTTTATTTCAAATTGTTGCGATTCATTAGCTGACCATGTTAACTTGGTATGTAGACACACAGCCGTTTTAATATTGGGCCCACAAGCTCATAAAAATACAGGATGTATTTTGCGTGGAAATGCGAATGAATCGTGACAATTCCTATGAGGAGTATGAAGAAGTAGAATCCCCCTACGCTTCAACCAAGTCTCCCGCCTCAAGCCGACTTCGCACCAGAAAAAATGTTTTTCAGAGACCCTTTGCTGCCGAACCATCGGTTGCCCCTGCAGTATTTGAAACTTCTTCCCGAAGATCCATCGCCCGTGCCGATGAAGCTGAATTAATCGAACACCGGGCCAGTGAACTTGCTGAAACCGAAATTGATTATCTCGATGAAGAAGCCGAAGAGTACGAAGAAGAAGAAGTTCTTCCTGTCGTAAGAAAAAGATCTACTAAATCTGCCGCCAAGAAAAAGAAATCACATAAGAATCTTCTGCCGAAAATAGGCTGGACTGTTATTGGTCTTCTCGTTCTCCGTCTTATCTGCATGGATCGGGGAGTCTGGGATTACTTTGCCACTGAATCAGAAATCAAAAATAAGCACAATGAGTTGAAGTCCATTCATACTGAGAACGCTTCTCTTAAAAGTGAAATCACCCGGATCCAGGTAGATAAGAATTATCAGCGTCAGCTTGCTAAAGAACACCTCGGTGTTATCGCGGCCGATGAGTTTCTGATTCTTTTTGCTGGTGAGTCTTCAGAAGAATCCAAAGACGCCGACGTTATCTAATCTATTTACTCTCTAAGATTTTTGAAATCGCCTCTTCTGTCTCAGAAAGAGACATCTCTGCCTTCCATTGAAGTTTATCTCCTACATTCAAGGAAGCGGCGATTGGGGAAGAGGCCTTCATTTCCAGGACATGCCGGCTCCAGACCTCCCGGGCCTTAGGGATTAAAGACTCGTTGTGTCGCCCGATGTAATGAGGAAGTTTTCGGATGATATCGGTGATTTTAAGATCCTTATCCAGATAGAAGAGATCAAGATCGAAGTAAGTGTCCGGCATCCAGAAATACCTCATGCCCTCATCCTGGTACCAGAAGAGAAGGCCCTCATCTTCCGCAAATTCATCTGCCTTAACTCCGGAAAGTCCCTGAATCTGGTCCTGTTCAGTGAAGGCCACCCGGGTCTTCACGGCCTCTCCCTGAGGGGTCAGAAGAATAGTCCTGCCAGGATCTTTGACTCCGCCGGGACGTGACTCACTTTGGCAAGCGAGGAGGAGAGTGAGAGAGAGAAGGGTAAGAAATTTTCTCATGATGTTTATCTCTGATTCAGGTATGATTTTGACCGTTAATCTAGAGATACTTCAGGAGCCCGCAAATGTCATCTTCCAGCACCCTCACAGGATCCTTACGCACCCATCACTGCGGTGAGCTCAGGGAATCAGATATTGGTAAAGAGGTCGTGCTCTGCGGCTGGATGAATAAGTACCGTAACCTCGGAAGTCTTCACTTCATCGATCTGCGGGATAAGCATGGTGTGACTCAGCTCGGGTTTGAATCCTTCAAAGGGGATGTGCAGGAGCTTCGAAAGTTTTCTCTGGAATCAGTTCTTCTGGCGAAAGGAAAAGTTGCGGCCCGTCCCGATAGCGCAAAAAACCCGAACATGCCTACGGGGATGGTGGAAGTTCAGGTGACTGAAATTCAGCTTCTCTCTTTAGCCGAAGAAGTTCCCTTTCTTCCTCACGGGATGACTCAGGCAACGGAAGATCTTCGCCTCCGTTACCGCTACCTCGATCTTCGTTCAAAAAAACTCCAGGAGATTCTGAGTCTCAGATCCAAGGCCACACGTAAGGCCCGGGAAGCTCTCTACGCCTTAGACTTCGTGGAAGTAGAAACACCTATTCTCTATAAGACCACACCGGAAGGAGCCCGGGATTATATCGTTCCTTCTCGCGTGCACCCAGGACGAGTTTACGCTCTTCCTCAGTCTCCACAGACCTTAAAGCAGCTTCTCATGATCGCAAATACCGATAAGTATTTTCAGATCTGCCGCTGCTTCCGTGATGAGGATCTCCGGGCCGATCGTCAGCCGGAGTTCACACAGATCGATATCGAGGTTTCGTTTCCGACTCAGGAATACATGAAAAATCTTGCTACTCATATGGTAAAGGGCATCTTCGATCTTCCGAAAGAATTCGAGATGAAGTCTATTACCTATGAAGAAGTCATGCGGGACTACGGATCGGATAAACCCGATGTTCGCTTTGGTTTAAAGCAGAGTATCGTCACTGATCTTTTTGCTGGTTCAAGCTTCGGGACTTTTGCTGAAGTGGCTTCTGCCGGTGGCATGGTGAAGACGATGTTTGTTTCAAACACTCTTGGAAACATGGCCCGTAAAGACATCGATGCCCTGGTGGAGATCGTGAAGCCTTATGGTGGGAAAGGGGTCGCCTGGTTTAAGTTAGAAAACGGTGCTCTCTCCGGAGGAATTTCCAAGTTCATCGATGA
>CAZPFM010000146.1:0-6592 GCA_964585845.1 uncultured Bacteriovorax sp. | reverse complement strand
CGGAGATGAGATCACCGGACGTGAACTCACGATGGAACTCATCGAAGAGATGGGGGAGAAGTATGGCAAGGATCAAGAGATCACTCGTCTTATCAACAATACAGAAATTTACATTATGCCTTCTATGAACCCTGATGGCTCCGAGCTCCGTCAAAGGGCCAATGCTAAGGGCTCTGACCTTAATAGAAACTTTCCAGACATCACCAGAGACTCTCAGAGTTCAAGTCGTGGGCGTCAGATTGAAACCCAGGCCGTGATGAATTTTCAGGAATCACGTAACTTTGCTTTCTCTGCCAACTTTCATGGCGGAACCATCGTCATGAACTATCCATGGGATTCAACCTACGAGCGCCATCCTCTGGATGCACTTGCTCAGGAACTGGCCCTCGTTTATTCAGAGCTCAACCCAGAAATGTACTCCTCAAGTGAATTCGACAAAGGAATCACTAATGGGGCGGATTGGTATGTGGTGAGGGGAGGAATGCAGGACTGGTCTTATTTCTGGTTCAATGACCTGCAGCTCACTGTTGAGCTCTCTCATGAGAAATGGCCAAGCTATTCCGAGATTCCGGATTTCTATCGATCTAACAGGGATTCCATGCTGGCCTATATGGGAGAGATTCACCGAGGAGGAGGCTTTCAGCTTTCATCCCCAAATATTTCAGGAATGGTGGAGATTAAACAGATCTCCCCAGCTTCCCGGAATCTTGGAAAATTCGCTTTCAAGAATTCTGAATTCTATAAAGTCCTCCCGGTGGGAGAGTATGAATTTAGCGTTCAGGAAAAAAGAAAATCTCCTCGTGTGATCAAAGTCCGCGTTTCAAAAGATGAGATTAAGCGCAACGGTAATTACCAGACTCTGCGCTAAGACTTGCCGAGTTTTCGGATAAATTGAAATTCTTCCTTGGTGACCGGCAAAATGGAAAGCCGGTTACCTCTCTGCAAAAGACGCATGTCTTTGAGCTTCTCCTGCTTTCGAATCTCTTCCAGTGATACGTGGTGGATGTCCTCTTCATAGGTCACATCCACTAAGAACCAGCGAGGAGTCTCCTTGGTGGCTTTTGGATCAAAATACTCAGACTTTTTGTCAAATTGGGTTTCATCCGGGTAGGGCGAGGAGCTCACTTTGGCTATACCTGCCACTCCAGGAATCTCACAGGAGGAGTGGTAGAAGAGAACTAAGTCACCGATTTTCATCTCATCTCGCATGAAGTTGCGGGCCTGATAATTCCGGACGCCATTCCAGGGTTCCGTTTTTTTCGGACGCTTTTTTAGATCAGAGAAAGAGAAGACATCGGGTTCGGATTTCATGAGCCAGTAATTCATCCTCTAATTGTGGAGTCAAATAAACGGTTAATCAAGTTCATCTTAGAATCTCCGAGAAGAACGGGAGAGGTTAATTATGAAACTTATTCCTGCGCTTCTGACACTGACTCTTGTTTCCTGTGCGTCTTACAAAAAGACAGAACAGAATCATCATTTCCCTTTTGCTAAAGAGCTTCTCGTAAAAATCCAGGGCTCCTCCCAGGTAAGCCGTGGTCCTGCCTCCGTGGCGATGGAACTCGAAGAAGGGAAGTCACCCCGCCGGATTTATTTTACATCTCTTTACGAGCAGTATCTTACACTTTCCAAAGACCACTCCCTCAAGGTCTGTCCTGCATTTCATCATGATAAGATCGCCACAGACTCCAAGCGACGGACAATGATCCACCCGGTTCTTAAGGCCAAAGATGAAACTGCGAAGGCCTATTTTCCTGAGGCGAGTCTAGGAAAAGAAGGATTTGCGTCCTATGTTTCTGATGTGAGAGCAGAGATTGAGACCCTTTGTGAGACAGGTTTCTCAGATAATTATTATAAATACGATAATCTTGTGACCCATTACTCGGGGAAGAGTGATTTTCACCGTAATCCAAAGGCGATGGAGTCAGTTTTAAAGATTCCAGTCTTTGCCAATTACTATCTCATCCATATGATGGCGCCAAGATTTAAGACAGCCGAAGTCTCAGGTGGGGGGAAGGAATTTATCGAACTCACCAATGCTTTTTGGTTTAAAGATTATGTTCAGTCTGCAAGTGAGGTCCGCCTCACGATGATTAAAAATAAGGTTGTCCGGCGATGAAACAACTTAAAACTTTGTCCCTTATCTTATTGGCCGCCTCCTGCGGAAAAGTTGAATTCTCGAGCAATCTTGAGTCTTCTATCGGTTCCTTAAGGCCCTCAGGTGAAACCCGGCAAATGAGTGACCTCGAGCGCACCCGGTTGACCACTGTTTGCCAGGCCATTGCTCGTAAGAGTGCTCTGCTAAGTACTGTCACTCCAACGGATCTTTTTAGTTTTGATGTCTCGGCTTCGGACTGCGAGGGAAAGGTCACCCTGACTGAACCCATCTCAACAAAAATCCAGAGAGAAAATTTCCAGTTTTTTTATAGACCTGTGGTGCAGGGACAATCGGTACCTTTTGAACAAGTTGAAACTACCCAGGCAGGTACCATGGCCACTATTTGCCAGAACCTCGCAACCCTTACGCAAATGCCGGTCGATAAGGGGAATGGGGAAGTATTCTATATCTCCACTCTGGATACTTCAGATTGTCCTCTTCGAACTAATGAGCTCTGTGTGCTGATCGAGTCAGCATCGAAGACGACCAATGGAAACTTCTATCAGGTCCATACATCCGAGTGGCTCCGGGTTTATACAAATCAAAGTCCCTCCACGGCCAACAGTCGCTTCTATGGCTTTGTCACAGATAGAAAGTCTGCTACATCAGGCTTTTGTACTGAGAGAAAGTCTCAAAGCAAGAGACAAACTCTGAGGATCTAGCTGCCCCTACAGAATCAAAAAAATTTGTCAGAGTGTTTTAGAGTTGATTCAATTTACGAATCAACTCGGGAGACATTCATGAAACTTCTTTCCCTTCTACTAGTCGTTCTGATCTTTTCCTCTTGCGGTCCCATTCAACCTATCAAGCCAAATAGTGAGGGGGGCGATCAGAAAATCACTAGACGTCTACTTAAAGGAACTCAGGAAGAGGAAAGAATCCAGGCCCTTTGCTCCGCTCTGGAAGGAAAGGAGATCGCTCTTCAGGAAATGAAGACCGCAAGAAAATCTCTGACTGTAGATTACCGATTTAAAAACTGCTCCGGCAAAGTCACTCATTCTGTTAAGGGTGCTCTGGTGAACTCTATTTCCTTCGGGGACTTTGTTTTTGTTGAAACCACTAATAGTCTTTTACCACTTCCCACGGCCGAGACTCTCTCCAGCGGGATCATGAAGGAAATCTGCGCCAGCAAAGCAGATCTCATCACTCCCATCACTTCCGGTCGAAACGTGATCTCCTTTACATCACTTGGAGCTGGTTTCCAGAACTGCCTCTCAGATGAGAATCATGTTTGTATGCAGGTCACCTACGGAGTCATGAATGATGACGGCGAGTCCTTTAAGCCAAGTGAGCTCCATTGGGTGAGCTTCAAGCTTGGTGGTGATGAAAAAGGATTCTACGGCTCCCGAATGAAGCGCTCCTTTCCATTGGATTGTCCGAATGGAGAAGAGATGGTGCAATCATTCAGATAGTTTTTTCTAAACAAACGCCGAGTGCCCGGTAATGGCCCTTCCGACGATGAGACTGTTTATTTGCTTAGTCCCTTCGTAAGAGTAGAGGGCCTCCGCATCTGCGAGAAACCGGGCCACATTATTTTCTAAAAGAATACCGTTCCCACCCATGAGCTCCCGCGCCTTACTGGTAATGTCCCGGCAGCTGACTGTACAGAAGATCTTTGCCAAAGAGGCCTGCTCATCACTCATCGCTCCCTTATCCTGAAGCTGGCTGAGACGACTTACCATAGTCTGCATGGCCGTGAGCTGTGAGAGCATGTGAGAGAGAAGATCCTGGGTCATCTGGAAGGCCCCAATAGGGCGACCAAACTGATGGCGAGTCTGACAGTATTTTAAACTGTTCTCATAGGCCCCTCGGGCGCATCCCACTGCCTGCCAGGCCACTCCGGCCCTGGTCATTTTCAAAACCTTGGAGGTGTCCCGAAAGGTATTTGCCTTCTCGAGTTTACGAGACTCCGGAACGCGGACATCTTTTAAACGGATGATGGCGTTCTGAACAGTCCGAAGGGACATCTTATCTTCAATCTTTTCTGTTTCTAGCCCTTCGGTAAGTCGGTCCACAATAAAGCCTTTCACCTGATGATCATCTTCATCCTTGGCCCAGATGATGATGAAGTCGGAGAAGGTCGCGTTTCCGATCCATTTCTTTTCTCCATTGATGATCCATTCACCTTTTTCTTTGCGGCATCTGGTTCGCATGCCCATGGAAATGGCAGAACCCACCTCAGGCTCCGTAAGGCCAAAGGCGCCGAGTTTTTCCATCAAAATCATTTTTGGAAGCCATTCGAGTTTTTGTTCTTCAGAACCACAGACGTTAATGGACTGGAGGGCCAGACCATTGTGGACTCCAAAAAATGTACATGTAGAAACATCTACCCGGGACATCTCCTGAGCGATGAGTCCTTCGAGAAGATTCGATCGACCCTGGCCACCGTATTTTTCATCTACAGTGAGTCCACAGATTTTGAGCTTTTTCATCTTATCAATGAGATCAAAGGGAAATTCTCCTTTGAGCCAGTACTCATTAGCAATCGGCTCAACTTCGGTCTGCATAAACTTGCGTACCTTCAGAACGGTGGGCTTTTCTTCCGGGTCCACGTAATCAAGGACGTCATAGAAGTCACCATCGATTTCGGGGAAGTTGGGATCCTTATGCTTTTTAATTCTTCTTGCAGTATCGATAAGGAGTAAGAGATCCGGGCCATCGAGGTCTTTAAGGTAAGAGAGAATTTCAGGAATATGTTTTAAGGGAGCGAGGCTTCTCTGAGAGCTTCGTTCGATATCTTCCGTTGCGGCCTTTAACTTTGAACTTATGTCTTCCCAGAAACCTGTCTCCATCGAGTCCCCCTTGGTAGAGGAACTATAGCGGATTTCGGAACAGAAGACCTCAAGGCTACCTAAATTGCGCAGCCTTGATGCATTCGAGTGATGACGGATTTCTCTTCCTTTTCATCATAGGTCGTCTTACAAAAATCAATCTTGAACACCTCTGAGTTTGTTTTCTCATCCGGGCATTTTGCGTTGTCCCGGCGCTCTTCCCGGGAGGAGAGGCGTGAGAGTTCTGTGGGGACGATTTTCCATTCCCCATCCCTGGAAACCCGGAGGGTATAGAAAACCTCGTCGTCTTCTCTTAAAACGTAGACGTACTCACCTGTCAGATAGAGCGGTTGGTCTCCGAGAGGAAGAAAGTAATCAACCGGAGACTCCTTGAAGTAGACCCGGACAGGTTGCGGTCTCAAGAGTTCGCCAATAGGAACCTCCATTTGGGCCTGGTCCCGCCAGATGATGGCCGCTTCTTTTCCGATTCCCTTGATAAAGGCAGTTCCTCTAAGAATCTTCTTGGAGTCATCTTTGAAGTTGTGATTTGAACAGGGGGAGCTGAAGTAAAGGGGCTTGAAGCCTTGCTGAGACTTGATAGTTGTATAGAAATCAACGGGAATGCCGTATTTGCTGCGGAATTCATCCAGCAGTTGGGCCTTCTTTTCCTCGGTAAAGCCAGAGGATTTAAGCGAGGAGAGAAGCTTTTTCCAGCGGGAGAGTTGAAGGCCCATGACCTTGTCACACTCTGAGTTTTCAGGACAGCCCTTATTCTGGTGCTCAAAGTCCTCATAGCTTTTAGGGTTGGGAAGGACCTCCACCGGTCCCTGGAGCTTTGCCTCTGCAGAAATGAGCCCGAAAAAGAGAAAATACACTAAAAACATGCCTCGTCCTCTAGTTTCCAAATTCGTTCTTTTAGTATACCTTCATTCGAATAGTTAATTTAGGGAGGTCCCATGAAAAAGTTGAAAAAGTCTCGCCCTGCGAAGAAAGCTTCCACGAACAAGAAAAGTGGATTGAAGCTCAAGCGTCTTGCGAGAAAGAAGAAACTTCTTAAAAATCACGCTAAGTAATTTTACTTTGATATTTTCTCTTTAAAGGGCCCAGATCTTGGGCCCTTTTTTATTGCGCAGAATGTAATCTCTTTGAAATCTCGATTCGTGTCAGTTTATTGGCGCTAAAAAATACTAGATGTTGTGTTTTAAGTTTGACGGGTCGGTGCCTTGACGGCAAAAATATCCTTATAAGTATCCTTACAAGACATACTTCCTGCACACACACACAAAGCCTCCGAATGGAGGCTTTTTTTATTCTCTTAATCTCTCCATAAGTTCTGATTCACTCCGTTTTCTTTCACCTTCCTGATTTCTAAGATGAAGGGAAGCAAAGGAGTTTAATGATGGAAAACAATCAAAAACAGAATAATCAAAACGAAAAAGAATCAACTAAGAAGCAATCCCTCCAAAGCGATGACAAAGAAGTTCTAAAGAATCGGGATCCTCGGGAAGATTCTGAGGCCATCTCTCACGCCGGCAAGACGCGGGATGAATCAAAGCGCTATCAATAAAAGAATAAAAGATGGAAGAGTACTTTCATTTTCAGGAATTCGGCTGGAAGAATTTTTCCAAGGAAGTGTGGGTAAGAATCAGAGAGGCCCAGGTCT
>CAZPFM010000145.1:0-6632 GCA_964585845.1 uncultured Bacteriovorax sp. | reverse complement strand
GCACAGCTCCGCCTCACGCAAAAGCTGACACTGGTGGTTCATGACTGGGGCGGGGCCATAGGTCTGGGACTAGTGACAAGGCACCCGGAGTTATTTGATAAGATTGTCATCTTAAACACCGGTGCGTTCACCACCTCCCATATCCCCCGAAGAATTGATTTTCTGCGCTCGAGCCCTCTTGGTGAAAAGCTCATGCGAAAGTGGAATCTCTTCGCCTGGCCCGCCACTTTCATGACCACGGTAAAGAGACTTCCGAAAAAAATAAAGCAGGGCTATCTTCTGCCTTATGATAATTTTGAAAACCGGGTGGCCATCGCCCGTTTTGTTCAGGACATTCCCATGGATGAGTCTCATCAAAGTTATGAGACTCTGCTTGAGATTGAGCGCAAGCTCTTAACTCTAAAGCATCCCAAGCTCATCCTCTGGGGGGGTAGGGATTTCTGTTTTGATCGTCACTTCTTTGAGCGCTTCGTAGAATACTTTCCTGAGGCCCATGCCCATTGGTATCCCAAGGCGGGCCATTATGTTCTGGAAGATGAGCTAACGGATGTCTCTGCAAGAATCCTGGAATTTATTTCGTGAACATCTCCACTCTCATTACGGAAGCCGCTAAACTTCATCCAGAAAAAAAATCCGTCGTCTTTTCTCGACCTGTAAAAAATGGTTACGAGTATCCCTTTTATACTTTTGGAGAATTTGAATCCCGCTCCAATCAATTTGCTCAAAAACTTCTGGATATGGGGCTCAGGCGGGGGGACCGGGTTCTTTTATTTGTAAAACCCTGTCTTGATTTTTCTGTTTTAACTTTTGCCTTATTTAAGATGGGAGCTCTTCCTGTTCTCATAGATCCCGGCATGGGGCTTAAGAGTCTTCTTCGCTCCGTAAAGCAGGTGAGACCCCGCGGGCTTATCGGAGTGCCTGAGGCCCATTGGTTGAAAAAAATTCGCTCCGGCGCCTTTTCTTCTATCGAAATTTCTCTCTCTCTTGGGTCCTCAGTCTGGGCAGAGAATATCTTATCCGGACTTCAGGATTATCCTAAGGATTTTACACCTGTGGAAGTGGGCCTCGATGATGAGGCGGCCATTCTCTTTACTTCCGGTGGCACAGGGATTCCCAAAGGAGTCCTCTACACCCACGGAATTTTTCGTTTTCAAACCCAGGCCTTAAAGGAAATGTTCCATTTAAGTTCTCAGGATATCGATCTTCCTGGTTTTCCTCTTTTTGCGCTATTTACTCTTGGTATGGGAATGACCTCCATCATCCCGGACATGAATCCTGCCAGACCCGCGGCCGTGGATCCCAAGAAAATTGTTCAGAACATCCTTCACAATCAAGTGAGTTTTGTGGCCGGCTCTCCTGCCATCTGGGAGAAAGTAGGGGAATACTGCCTAAAAAATCGTGTAAACCTTGGGAGTGTGAGATGCCTTGTGATGTTTGGTGCACCGGTGCGCCTGGAAATCCATGAGATGTTTCAAAAGATCCTCACTGCTGGGGATACTTACACTCCTTATGGGGCCACTGAATGCCTGCCGGTGAGTCTTATTTCAGGTAAGGAGATCTTGAAGAAATTTAAATCTCTGACCCTTTCCGGAAAAGGCATTTGTATTGGGAAAGCAGCACCTGAAACCGAGATAAAAATCATTGCTGCTTCGGATATTCCTGTTCGTGATTTTCAAGAACTTGAATCAGGACATATAGGTGAAATTCTCGTGAGAGGGCCTCAGGTGACGAAGGCCTATTTTGAAATGCCTCAGGAAACTGAGCTCGCCAAAATTCCCAGTGACAAAGGTCTCTGGCACCGGATGGGGGATGTGGGCTATCAGGATTCAGAAGGACTTCTTTGGTTCCTGGGTCGCAAAGGTCATGTGGTTAAGACCCCTTCCCAAAACTTCTACCCTTTAGGTGTTGAGGTCTTTTTCAATAAGCTTCCCGGGATCAAAAAATCTGCTCTTATTAAATATGATGAAGCCCCGGCAGTGGTGCTGGAGCCTGACCGGGACTGGAAGGGAGTGCTCCACCTGAATGCCGAACTTCCCAAAGAAATTAAAACGATCTTCATGACTCCGAAACTTCCTGTCGACGTTCGGCATAATATCAAGATTGATCGCTCCCTTCTTTCAAGACTTGCAGAAAGTAAGTCCAGAAAACTTCAGGTCCTTTTTCGCAGGTCTTAATCCGGGCACCACGACTTGTCAGTCCGAGTCGAAGTCATGAGAATATTCCTGCAGTGATTCAGCTGTCAAAAAGGTTCATCATGTCGAAACAAATTGAAAAAAATGCTGCGAGAATTATCTATCTTGCTCTGGTGCTGATTGCGACCGCATTCGTCGTTTACCCATTCATTATTCCCGTGATCTTTGCGGCCTCAATCGCTCTTGCTATGCACCCCCTTCATCGGTTCATGATGAAAAAAGGTCTGGGGCCTCGACAATCAGCGGCTCTTCTTACATTTGTTTTTACCGTCCTCATTTCCATCCCCTTACTCTTTTTTATTATTAAGGGAGTTTCCACGATCACTAACCAGCTTCAGGAAGTTTCTTTCTCTGAGATGAATGAGAATGGGGTTTCCGGGATTGTAGAAGGACTAAAAGATCAGCTCATCGGGACTGTCCATAAGGTAGCCGCGAAGTTTAATGCAGAATCTTTTTTTACTCCCACTAAGATCAATCAGTTTTTAAAGCAAGGTTCAACTATCCTTCTGGGTTTCTTTCAGTCTTTTCTCTCTTCAGCTCCCTTGGTATTTCTTTTCTTACTCATAACCGTTGCTTGCACATATTCTTTTCTTAAATTCTCCAGCGGCATCCGTCATTTTTTTCAGGAACTTTTCGCTTTTGATGATGAGCGCATGAATGAATTTGTGATGACTTTTATTAATGACTCCCGGCAAGTTTATATCTCTAATCTTGTGACCGGTGGAGTCCAGGCCCTCTGTGTGGCCACAGGGGCCGCTGCTACAGGGACAGCGGATTTTTTCCTCATCTTCTTTGTCACTCTTGTCCTGGCCTTCATTCCTGTGGTCGGTGCGGCACCTGTGGCCTTCGGGGTGGCAGCAGTGGCCTTCTTGAGTGAGAACACCACCGGTGCCATCATTATGGTGGTGGTAGGGGCATTCTCCGGGGTGATCGATAATTTCCTGAGACCGTGGCTTGCTTCCTTTGGTCAAAGCCGGATCCCACCCATTGCTGCTTTTATCTGTGTTCTTGGAGGAGCGATTCTTCTGGGTTTTCCGGGCCTTTTCCTTGGTCTTCTTCTCGGTTCCATTGCCTATGACACTCTTCCTTTTTTCTGGGAAGTCATGGGGAAATCTCGCAGTTCTCATTCAGAGAAGTTGCCGTTAGAATAAGGCATGCGCATTCTTGTAACTGGCGGCGGTGGATTTCTGGGAACCCATGTGGTGAAAGAGCTCCTGAAAAATCCCCGCTATATTGTGACTAATTTTTCACGGCATAATTATCCCCATCTAGAAGATCTGGGTGTTCCCACTTTTAAAGGGGATCTCACCAAGAGAGAGGATGTGAAGAGGGTTATCTCTCAAGGCTTTGATGCCATCATCCATGTGGCGGCCAAGGCCGGGGTCTGGGGGCCCTATGAGGAGTATTACTCCATTAATTTTCTCGGAACTAAGAATCTTCTTGAAGAGGCCAGAAATTCCGGGATTAAAAAATTCATCTACACCTCTTCGCCTTCGGTGGTTTTCGGAAAGGATGATATCAACGGTGCCGATGAATCCATTCCTTATCCTGACAAACATCTCACGGCCTATGCTGAAACCAAGTGCCTGGCAGAGAAACTCGTTTTAGAAAGTCATGATGGGGATTTTCTAACGGTGGCCTTAAGACCTCACCTCATCTGGGGACCGGGGGATCCGCATCTTTTCCCAAGACTTATTCAAAAAGGAAGAGAAGGAAAACTCAGAATCATTGGAGACGGAGAAAATCTCGTCGACATTATCTATGTGGAGAACGCGGCCAAGGCCCATGTTCAAGCACTGGAGCATCTGGAAAGAGGTTCTAAGCTTACAGGAAAGGCCTATTTTTTGGGCCAGGAGAAACCGGTAAAGCTCTGGGACTTCGTAAATACGGTTCTGGGGTTTGCTAAGGTTGAGCCAGTGATGAACTCCATGGATGCCTCTACGGCCTATAGACTCGGATGGATTTTTGAATTCTTCTTCCGGATTTTCGGGATTAAAAAACCCGAACCACCGCTCACAAGATTTGTGGCCTTGAATCTTTCGAAGTCCCACTATTTCTCCCACAAGAGAGCAGAAAATGATTTTGGCTACCGGCCAGAGGTTTCCATCGAAGAGGGGCTTAAGCGAACCTTTGAAGGAAAAAAGATTAAGGAGATTCAATGAAGATTTGTATTGTCGCTGCTTCAGAAGGAAAGAACCTCGAACTCGCGCAGAAGTTTCAGGCCTACTTAAGTTCTCAGTCCGTTAAGGCAGAGATCCTCGACCTCGTCGACCTGAATCTTCCCCTCTATACATCGCGTTCCGAGTCCGAGCACGAAGCCGCTTCTCTTGTGGCCCCTATTAAAGAGAAGATCTCGGCCGACGGTTTTGTGATCCTTGCGCCTGAATACAATGGCGGTCCTCCTCCGGCCTTAAGCAATTTTCTCTCCTGGGTCAGCCGCTCTACTAAAGACTGGCGGGAAGCCTTCAATGAAAGACCGGTGGTGATCGGGACTTATAGCGGGGGACCGGGGAGCAATGTCCTTTCGATCATGCGCTTACAATTAAGTTTCTTAGGTATGAATGTTCTGGGTCGCCAGATCAGCGTTCACTCGAAGAAAGAACTGGATGAGGCTTCCCTTAAAGCAGTTTGTGATCAGCTTTTGAGGATCAGTTCTTCTCACTCTTCGTGAAACCGGCGACAACCTTTTCATCAAAGTAATTGCAGCTCATCCCAGCATCCACGAGCATGGTGGTGGCATTGATGCCGGAACTTCTTTCAGAGAGAAGAAAGGCCACCGCATTGGCAACTTCCTGAGTTTCAAGGGCCTTCTTCCTGAGGGTTAGTGCCTCTGCGAAGAGATAATTATCGATGTAATTGGGGATTCCTGCGGAAGCTGAAGTCTTCAATGGGCCAGCACCCACAGCATTCACCCGGATCCGGCCGAACTCGGAAAGAGATTTTGCGAGATAAGGAACAGTCGCATCGAGCATGGCCTTCACTGGGCCCAGGTAGCCGTAGGAGGTGGCCCGGGTATTTGAGATGGAGATCGTCACGATGCTCGCATCCTCAGAAAGTGAGTCCTTTAAGGCATTAGTCATTTCAACCAGAGAAAAAGAAGATATCTGAGCTGCCTCAAGAAAATCTTCCCGTTTGGTGCCATGGAAGGGGGCCGGGTTTTCAAAGTTAGCAAAGGCGAGGGAATGGAGAAAGCCATCGAGACGGATAGATACAGATGAAACGTAATGGGAGAGTTTTTGGAGAGAATCCTTGGAGGAAACATCCACCACAATCGCCTTTGAGCCAGGAAAGAGTTTTTCAATGGAAGAAATCTGTTCTTCTTTCTGCACAGTGAAAAGGCATCTCGCCCCTTCCGCTATCAGGGTCTGAGCGCAGAAAGTGGCCACACTTTTCTTATTGGCCACTCCTGCGATGAGAAAGGTCTTATCTTTAAGATTTAAAAAGCTCATGGACCTACCTCTGAGTCCTCCACGATGGTTGCCGCAAACTCAATACTCATCATGACCTTTCCGTCGACTTTAATCTTTCCTTTCATGAAGGCCGCATTGGAAAGCATCTCTATAAAGTCCACGGTGATGTGAAGTTCATCTCCAGGCTTAATCATATTCTTAAATTTCGCCCCCTGGATCCGGGTGACAAGTGCTTTTTTACCCTGACCAGCATTCTGACCCTTTAAACCCATAAGAAGGGCCCCGGTCTGGAAGACCGCTTCGCACATGAGGACACCAGGAAAAACAGGTGTTCCAGGGAAGTGCCCTTTGAAGAAATCTTCTTCGCCAGTGAGCTTCTTAGTTGTCGTGATGGAATCTTCAGAGCGATCGAGGATACCTTCTATGAAAAGAAAAGGCTCACGCTGGGGAATAGTATCAAGAATAAGTTTATCCATTGAGGCCTCCGGCAACATCGATCGTTGTTCCTGTGATGTAAGAGCTATTCTTGGAAGCAAAGAAGAGAACCGCGTGGGCCACCTCAGAAACCTTTCCGAATCGTTTCATGGGAACCTGAGACTTGTATTCTTTAACCTGTTCTTCCGGAAGATCTGCGATGAGTTCAGTCTCAATGAATCCCGGGCAAACATTGTTAATGGTGATATTTCTCTTGGCCACTTCCTTTGAAACGGAAAGTGAAAGGGCGATCTGCCCTGCTTTAGAAGCCGCGTAATTGGCCTGTCCAGGAAGACCGAGTTTTCCGCCAACAGAAGACATATTCACAATTCTTCCATAGCGATTCTTCATCATGAGAAGAACCGCGGACTTTGTCATATTGTAGGTTCCTTTGAGATTGGTATCGAGCACACCGTCCCAGTCTTCTTCCGAAAGAGAAGCAATGATCTGGTCTCTTCTGATTCCGGCATTGTTAACCAGGACTTCAAGGTGTCCGTGTTTTTCTTCGAGCCACTGAAAGAAGTTTTCAACCTCAGAAGTTTTTTTGACGTCGAAT
>CAZPFM010000144.1:0-6635 GCA_964585845.1 uncultured Bacteriovorax sp. | reverse complement strand
CCTGCTGAAAAATGAGAAGTACAATATTCGGATTGCCTTTGTTTCCACTTCTATAAGTTCCACTCATGGACTTGAAGAAGTCAAACTCATGCGGGAGATGCGACCGGCCATTCCCCTCTATCTTATCAGCTATGATCCTTCTTCGGAGCCAGCTGAGGTAAAGGGCCCTGGCATCGGCGTTCAGGGAATAATTGAAAAGCCAAAGAAATTTGAAGAACTCATTAAGCCTCTGGATGAACTCTTTAAAGGTGAGAAATGGGATGATGTAAAGCCCGACGCCAATGCCAAGGATAAGGAGCTCGACCTTAAAGACAGTGACTATATTCGCACATCACTGAAAGAATTTATCATCACTAAAAATTCCTTTTTTAATCTCTATATCCGGCTATCAGGAAAGAAGTATGTAAAGATCGCGAATGCCGGCGATGCTCTTACCCCGGAGATTCTTCAGAGTTATGCTACAAAAGGGATTGAGTACATCTTTGTTCCCGTTGAGGAACATAAGAAATACCTCTCTCTTTGCGATGAGATGAGTAAACAGATTCTCCGCAAATCCACGGCCAGTGATCACGTCAAGATGGATAGCCTCCTCCATTTTGGATCCCGGCTCTCTGAGAGCTATGCTCTGAAGGGGATCACACCGGAGAAGCTCGATTTGGCCGAGAGTTTTCTTTCTCAATCGGTGGCGATGGTTCGCTCTTTAAGGATGCAGAAAAAAGAGTTTAAGGATTTTCTGGATCTTCTGGAGAAAAAAGAACACTGCTCGGCCGTGACCTTCATTGCCAGCCTATTGGGTAATGAAGTGGGGTTTGAGTCTTCAAAATGTGTCAAGGTCGTGGGTCTTGCGGCCCTCATGCACGACATCGGTCTTTATACTCAGTCTCCAGACTTCGACGAAGAGAAGATTGACCTCACTGAATCTGAACAGGTCATCT
Organism: uncultured Bacteriovorax sp.; assembly: GCA_964585845.1. Classification (GTDB taxonomy): domain Bacteria; phylum Bdellovibrionota; class Bacteriovoracia; order Bacteriovoracales; family Bacteriovoracaceae; genus Peredibacter. Next base: position 5,700 of record CAZPFM010000144.1, on the reverse strand, counting down.
TCGATTCACACGCTTTAAAAGGAGCCGAGCTCCTAAGAAGCACAGGGCAGTTTGATGAGACAGTGATCCAGGCGGTGGAACTTCATCACTATAGACGACGCTCCAGTGATCCCACTAAGCGCTCCTCCCATATCAATATGATCACAGAGATCATTGGGGCCGCCGATGAGATTCACAATCTCTCGCTTAATGTGAAAGATCAGAACAACTGGAATCTTTTTATCACCGACAGAATCAAAGACTTTTCACCTCAGGTAGAAAAAGCCGTGAAGAAGGTATTGAATTTAAAGTAAGGGAGATTTTTTCTCCCTGTTCCTCATCCTTTCATCTATGGGATGATGGGCCTATGCGAAGCTTTATCCTTCTTACACTTTTTTTTACTCTGTCCTGTGGAAAATCCGTGCGCAAGGATTTCGAAGAAACCTTAAGTGGCGCCAAGCTTATCCCTGAGATCTCCTTACCGGAATCCACCACACCACCAGCGACCTCCGAACTTGAAGCCTTTGAGAATGAGTTCATTAATCTTGTGAATGCTCACAGACTCTCTCTTGGCGTAAACCCCCTCACCTATTCTAAACCTCTGGCCGAGATCGCTGCTCTCCACTCCATGAACATGGCCAACAAGACCGTGGATTTTGGACACACGGGATTCTCCGGCCGATGCTCCGATGCCCGGGTGGCCTTAGGCGGAGCCAATCTCTGTGCCGAGAATGTGGCAATGGGGCAGTCGGATGCCAAGAAAGTTTTTACGGCCTGGATGAATTCCTCAGGTCACAGGTCAAATATCGAAAATGCCCGGCATACTCATACCGGTCTCGGGATGAAAAAAAGTGCCAGCGGGACCGTTTACTGGACCCAGATTCTTCTGGAAAAAAACTAATCGTCTCTGTTTCTTACTTCCAGGATTTCAATTTCAAAACGAAGATTTGAATGGGGCGGGATCATCTCCCCGATCCGCCGCTCCCCATAGGCCAGGGCGGAGGGCACAAAGAGCTCCCGCTTTCCTCCTTCCCGCATACCGAGAAGTCCCAGATCCCACCCCTTGATGACCCGGCCAGTCCCAAAGACAAAGGAGAAAGGCCGACCCTTATCATAGGAAGAGTCAAAAACGCTCCCATCTTCTAGCCAGCCCCGGTAATGGGCGAGAACGAGGGCCCCTTTCTTGATCGCTTTTCCTTCGCCCAACTTAATATCTTTCTGAATCAGTTCCATGGATTTATCTTAGACAAGGATTTCGTGCCGGTCAAAGAATGATAATTTAGATTCATGCCAAAGGAATACGCAGATACCATCATCATCGGCGCCGGGGCTTCCGGTCTTGGGATGGCCCGTTTGCTTGAAGGAAAAAAAGAATTCCTCATTCTCGAAGGCCACTCTCTTCCCGGCGGCTGCGCGGGGTACTTTTCCCGGGGAAAATTCCATTTCGATGTCGGGGCCACCACAGTTTCGGGTCTCGCCCATGAGGGTCCGGTACGAAAAATGAAAGAGCTCACTGGCTTTGATCCAGACATCATAAAGATTGATCCGGGAATCGATATTTTCTTTCAAAATAAAAAGATCTCTCGCTTTGAAGATCCTCATCTCTGGGCCCAGGAATGCCAGAAGATTGAATCAAAACCGCTTATGATTTTTTTTCAGCAACTGCATGAACTCAATCAGATCTGCTGGGGTCTCTCGCAAGAAAGTGCTCTTTTTCCTCCGAAGAATTTTAACGACCTGAAGATTTTAGTGGGCCATAACTTTCTGAAAAAATTCCGTCTTCTTCCCCTCTTCCTCCAGAGCTTTGAGAGTTATTTTAATCTTCATCAGTATGGAGAAGCCTTTCGCTCGCTCGTTGATGAGATTCTCCTCATTTCTACTCAGGGTAAGGCATCCCAGGTGCCGGCCTTCATTGGGGTCATGGGTTTCTCCTACCCGGAAGATGTCTGGTACCCCTGTGGAGGAATGAAGCATTTCTTTGAAGACCTGGCCCTGCCCTTTAAGGAAAATATTCTTTACCGCACCAGGGTCGAGGGCATCCAGAAGAATTCTGAAGGCTATCTTGTAAAAACTGGCCGGGGAGACTATCGCTGCAAAACCCTCATCTCTACCCTGCCGGTCTGGGACACGGAGATTCTTCTGGGAAAAATCTCAAAAAAGAAAGAGTCCCTGCGAGATGAAACCTGGGGTGCCCTCACGGCCTATTATAAAATTAAACTCAGCTCTCACGGGAACAGTCTCTACCAGCAGCTTCACCAACGACTCTCCCTATCCGGTTCAGCCTCTCTCTTTCTTTCTCTCTCTCATCCAGATGATCGCCTCCGGGCCCCTGAAGGTTTTCAGACCTTGACTGTTTCTACGCACATAAAATACCAGGATTACCAGAGAGCAATCCTTGAAGGCCGCAAAGAGCGGCGCCATGAATGGGAGAAAGAGCTTGAAGGGATTCTTAAATCCCACTTTGCCAGTCGCCTGCTTGACCTTGAACTCGTGGGCTTTGGTGATCCTGATACATTCGTAAAATTCACTGGTCGCTCCCGAGGATCTGTCGGAGGACTGCCTCATTCTTTGCGGCGAAACATCCTCACTTATCCAAAATCTAAAGGTCCCTTCTCAGGATTCTATCAGCTTGGGGATACGACCTTTCCGGGGCAGGGTATCGTGGGTGTCTTTCAGGGCGCCTTGAACCTCTATCCCAGATTGAGTACTGATGGTGAATGAAAAAACTACTTTTTGTCATTCTCCTTACCCTCACATCCCAGGCAATCATGGCGCACTCCCTGAAAATCCGCTTCACCGAGACCAATAAGAAAAACGGAGAGATCCTTTTTGCGATCTTCAATGAAGCCGAGGAATTTCCCGATGGAAAAACCTTTGATGAAGGCGCAGTTAAAGTTTTATCTGAACAAGACGGGGCCGAGATATCTATCGACCTTCCTGAAGGAGACTACGCCATATCGGCCTTTCTCGATGAAAATGGGAATGGGAAGCTCGACAAGAATCTTTTCGGTATTCCCAAAGAGCGATTCGGGTTTTCTAATAACCCCACCATCCTCACTGGGCCTCCGGGTTTTGCAAAAGCAAAGGTCAGGGTATCCGGCGATCAGGAGATCCGGATTAAGCTCATCACACTTCTTGATCAGCTTTAATTTGGCAGAGATTCTGAGGGTAAGCGGAGACAAAACCTAGTCCATCGTGATTTGTGATCAAGGACCAGGTCTCCTCCATGTTCCAGAGCAATCTGACGAGAAATCGAAAGCCCTAGCCCCGTGCCTTTCCCAGCCGGTTTTGTTGTAAAAAAAGGTTCAAAGATTCTTTCTCGATTCTCTAAAGGGATTCCTTGTCCGGAATCCATGATCCAGAGAAGAAGTCCCTCAGTTTCTGAAGATTTGATCTCGACTTCAATCCATTTTTCTCTTAATTCCTCGATACCATCAAAGGCATTGTTTAAAAGATTCAACAGAACTTGAGAGATCTGAACAGGCCTGCATATGACAAAGACCTCAGAGTCAGGAAAGTTGATACGAAGATCAACTCCATGGTTTTTAAAACGCTCCTGACAGAAGACGAGAGTCTCTCCAAATATACGCTGAAGAGATTCAACCTGCGGAGGGTCTTGGCTTGCATCCCGGGAAAAGTTTCTCATGGAGTGAATGATGCTTCCCACCCTTTTGATTGTTTTAGAAATATTCTCCAAATAGTCATTCGCTCTCGCACGTGAAAAGTTCTCTTCCTTCAGCAAATAGCGAAGATTCTCATTGCTCATATTAATGGCCATCAAGGGGTTGTTGATCTCATGAGCAATCCCTCCGGCCATCTCTCCGAGAGCTGCGAACTTAGCCGAAGAAAAAGATCGCCCTCTCTGCTCTTCGAGGGCCATAAGAGCGCGTTCATTTTCTTTGGCAAAGAAGTAAAAAGCCAAAGTGATGAGGATGACGTAAACCACTCCAATACTCTGGAAGATCATCTCCGTGGTCTCAGAGGAGAGGATGAGCCCTAGTTCTGTAACAGGGACGATGTTTTGGACATACTCTGAAAGAGGATAAAGAATCAAAGGGAGGACAATCCCCAGGGCCATGGATTTTTTTTCATCAAAACTAAACAAGAGAAAGGCCAGTGGAACCATCACATAGAAACCCCGGTTATAGCCGGTCTCAGGAAGAAGGACGCTCACCACAAAGCCCAGAAGATTACTCGAAATCAAAATTCCTAGTCGGGAGGTGGTGTAAAATCCCAGACGGTTACAAAGAGGCCAGGCGAATTCGGCCAGGACAAAAAAAGCCGTAATGCCAGCAAGAATCCATAGCTTAAGCCACAGAAAAGCGAGAAGACTCAGGGACATATTGAGAGTAAAGGTAAGTCCCAGTAAATTTGTGAGAATGATCCGTTTGGCAAATGCCGGGGCCATCTCCGGAGTCACACCCCATCGAGTAATATTCATTGACCTCAAAAATATCAAATCAACACCACCTCTGGCCATAACAGTGTCACTCTTCTCTGGTGGCAAGACGATACCTGGGAAGGTAAATAGCTGATTCCTCTGACAAGATTCTTGGCACAGAATTCGCTTAATGAAGGACAAAGAGTCTCAGGATGAGACCTCTTAAACCGGCAGGAGGCCCAAGAATGAAGGAGAATTATTATGGAAGTCACACTGGTTTTAGGAATGATGAGCACCATGGTGGCGAGCTTGAGCTTTCAGTATCTCCTTTCTCGCCGACTGCGGGTGGAAAAGATCCGGAACAACTAGACCTTGAAGCAAGATTCGCCCCCTCTCAGAGAGAAATCGATCTCTACTATTTTTACTTCAGCTCCCGCCTCTAAATTCTCATTCACATATATCTCAACCAAAATGACTAAGTATCTAGGTCCGAACTAGGAAACATCTTCCGCCTTGGGAACTATTTTCCTCTGTGTGAACATGCTGCCACGTCCAAAGAATGAAATCGCCGCCAGGAAGGTCGCGATCAAAACCAAGGAAGGTATGCATGTTTAAACCGGTCACCCTTGCTCTGACCCTCGCCCTCTTCGTTTCCTGCGGAAAGAAGAGTTCTGGCGGCGGAGGAGATGCCTCTGAAGAAATTGTTAACCTCGACAGCGTGGAGATAACCCCGGAAGCTCCGGCCCCGGAAGCGGCCATCACCTTTAAAACCAATGGAGTCTACTACCTCGGGGGCATGACCTCGAGTCAGGAAAAGAAATTCGAAAACGCCCTCGAGATCGTTCGCCTCGTGATCACCACCGAAGAGTTTAAAAACCGGGTGCTCAATCACAAGTATAATGGCGTAAAACAGTTCGTGAATAATAACGGACTCTCGAACTCCCAGATCTACAAGAAGATCCTGGAGGCGGCCGAAACTTTTAAGCCCGCCAAGAACAACACCGTGGACATGGGGGTGGAGCTTTACACCGCTTCCGCCAATGTCATCGGCTACACCTACCCGAACTCAACTCAGATTTGGGTAAACACCAAGTACTTCAATACTTTTGCCCTCACAAGTGTTGCGATGAACCTCACCCACGAGTGGCTTCACAAGATGGGTTTTGGCCATGACTCCAGTTCCACCTCCCGACGCCCATATTCCGTGCCCTACGCCATCGGCTACATCGTACGGGACATCGGCAAAGACTTTCTCTAAAAGATGAGGAGATTAATCATGAAAATCTATATCACCACGACACTTTTGATACTCGCTCTCAATGCCTCGGCCAATATGGGTT
>CAZPFM010000143.1:0-6637 GCA_964585845.1 uncultured Bacteriovorax sp. | reverse complement strand
CGCTTTAAGATGAGTCTTGCTTATGAGCATGCCACCAATGAAGAGGATATCGGTTTAGCGAAGGTGGCAGATTCCTACCACCTCGCCACGGCCTGGCATTTCTAGAGGTTTCCTGGAATACCTTTGAGGATTCCTTTACCCATTCCATTGAGGAAGGGAAGAGAGATCGTTGCAGACGACCTTCTTCCATTAAAATTCTTATCACCTAAGATCTTTAAAAAAGCTCCGGAGTAATAAAGGTCATCAAGCCCATAGTCCCGGATATCAAACTCAACTGTCTCTGTGATAATGGCTTCGCAGAGATCCGGACGATCCGTGGATTCAATCAGCTGAGCATCGCACTGGACAGGAAAGGATTCCCGGCAGGCAATAAGCTTGAGGGTAAAGTCATGCTTCTCGCATCCCCCACCGTAGGTAACAGAGACAAGGATCTTGTCCCGGGCTTGGTTAAACTTAGCGGAATTCACCTGGGCCGCGAAAGCCTCTGACGAAAGAATCAGTGCCAGTAAAAATGTTTTCATTGAAGACTCCATTTAATGTTGAATGAGCTGGAATCTAGGACTGAAAAGCCTTAAAATCAAAATAAACATAATTAAGAAGATATTTAATGGCGCTAAATAATGTTGATCTCAATAAAATCCGCTGTTTTCAGGCCGTAGCTGAAAAAGGCAGCCTCCTAGAAGGCGCAAGGTCCTTAAATCTCACGACCTCGGCGGTCTATCAGTCCGTGAAAAAGCTCGAAGAAGAGCTCGGAAAGCATCTTTTCTTCCGTTCCGGGAAAAAATACGTTCTGACTGAGGAGGGAAGGTCTCTCCAGGGGCTTTTCCAGAAATTCCTGTGGGATCTCTCCGAGTTTCAGGAACATGCCTCAAAAGACTTGAGCGAAAATCTTGAAGGGGAGATCCGGGTGGGTCTTCCCCTGAATTTCTCCAAGGCCCACTTCATTCCCATCATGACGGCCTTCTGTGGGATCTACCCCCGGGTGCGCTTCCACCTCACCATCGCTGAGACCCGTCGACTCATCAACCAGATCACCGCCTTCGAGCTCGATTTTGCCATCACCGATGACTCCATCCCGAAAGAACTCCAGAGTAAGGTTGTGCGCGAAGAAGTCTTTAAAGAGGAGCTCGTTCTTATTTGCTCCAAGGAATTTTCAAAAGAATATGCAGAGGAACTTCTCTCCACAAAGTCCATGAGAGAACTCACTCATCTTGATTACGCCAAGAATCTGCCCCTGATCCAGCGCTGGTATAAGCTTCAGTACAAAAGACAGGTGAAGATCACGGATTTTCATGTGGTGGATAACGTGGAATCCATGCTGGCGGCCCTTCGGGCGGGACTTGGGATGGGAATTGTGCCGAGAACGATCATCACTGGCGCCCTTGAAAAAGAACTCGAAGTGATTCCCGGATCGGGGCTCTTAACGAATCAGCTCTTTCTCGTGCAGGAAGGAAACTACATCAACAATACGCTGATTAAAAAATTCATCGAGTTTTTCCGCGAGGAACTAAAAACCCACTAGTTCCTAAGGGTCCTACGTGTAATAGTTACAGTACTCTTTACAAAATGGACGAGAACTAGTTACGAATCCGGGGAAAATATCCAGGAGAATACTATGAAGCTCATCGGACTCTTATTACTTTCAGCATTTTCGACATCTGTGTTTGCGGCTTCCGGAGATGTTTACTGCAAGGACCGTTACACCAATAAACCAGTTAAGCTCGACCCCAAAAATTCTGGGAGCTGCATCAGCGAACTTTACATGGGGGAGGTGTGCTTCACCGGTAACCGTGGGGCTGTGATTGATCTGATCAATTCCCCTGAGGTTGACGAAGCGTTTTCGGGAACCGATGGTGAATCCGTCCGCTCTGTGAAATACCACGGCCGTAACGAAATTTCTTACTGGCAGATCGATGAGGCAAATGAACTCTCTCAGAAAATCATCATTGAACGTTGTACAGCGGAGTTCTTCAAATACTAGTTTAAAAGGTGCTGGAAATCATCCATGGTGAGTTTACCGCTGAAGTAGTCATCGTCATCTTCGGCCATGAGATCCCGGAAAAGCTCCCGCTTACTCTGCTGAAGAATAAGAACTTTTTCTTCCACTGAGTCCTTAATGATAGGGCGGAAGACATTGAGCTTATTTTCCTGACCGATACGATGGGCCCGGTCGATTGCCTGGCGTTCAACCGCTGGATTCCACCAGGGATCCATGAGGAAGATGTAACTTGCGGCCGTGAGGTTCAAACCAAATCCCCCCGCCTTGAGAGAGATGAGAAAGATCTGGGCCTCACCGTTCTGAAAGTACTCCACCATCTCCGTTCGCTTCTTAATGGATTGGGATCCATCGATACGGGCGTATTTCCATCCGGCCACCCGGATTTTATTTTCGATCATATCCAGATAGGTCGTGAACTGGGAGAAGACGAGGGTCTTATTCCCTTCCGTCACAAGCTGCTCAAGATTATCCATGAGAAAATCAATCTTCGTGGAGTGAAAGGCTGGCTGCTTCTGCCACAGGCAGAGCTGGCGCATTTCTAGGAGGGACTTAAGAACTTCCCCGTATCTCTTGGATCCACTTTGCAGGAGATTTGCCTTGATGGAATTAAGCTTCTGCTCGTAATGGGCCTTTTCTTCGTCGGAGAAATCCAGGAAGACGTGGTTTTCAATCTTCTCCGGAAGCTCTTTTAGGACCTGATCCTTAGTTCGTCTGAGGATAAAGGGCTTCACGGTTTTTCTCGCAAGGAGCCGGGACTTATTCTTAGAAGAAGACTTCACAAGTCCTAAGTCTCCCCAGACTCCTGGAACACAGAGATCCATGATGTTGTAGAACTCGGAGAGATCATTTTCCACCGGTGTACCGGTCAGACAGATGCGAAACTTGGCCTTGAGCTGTCGGGCGGCGTTGGCACCGAGGGAGCGCACATTCTTTAGATGCTGAACTTCATCGAAGATCAGGATGTCGAATTCCTGCTCTCCCAGAGTCCCGAAGGACTCTTTTTTCATAAGCCCGTAAGATGTGAGCATCACCTGCGCGTCGGTTTTTATATCCCGGTCATCCCCGTAGTAAATGGAGTAGGTGAGGTCAGAGAACTTCTCAAGTTCGTTACGCCAGTTATGAAGGATCGATACAGGACAGATGATGAGAACTTTTTTGAGATCATCTTTTAGGGTCTGAAGGAGCATGATGGTTTGAAGGGTCTTACCAAGACCCATATCATCGGCAAGACAGGCACCAAATCTATGTTCATAAAGAAAGCGCAGCCAATTGTAGCCACCCCGCTGATAAGGACGGGCGATCTCTTCATAGCGCTCAGCGATTGGATACTCCGGCATATTCTCCATGGTCATAATCTTATGACAGAACTCTTCTTCTTCCTGAGTCAGGGCCCCGTCGATTCCAAGGCGTTTCAGTTCAAAGAGTTCAAAGATCCGTGAGCGCTGAAGGAAGAGACCAAAGCGGGAAGTTCCCTTATTGGCGAGCTTCTTTTCCCCTTCAAACTTCGTGTAGCGCTTCATAAAGCGCAGAAGTTCTTTCTGCTCATCAGAGAGAAGAACCAGACCTTTTTGCGAGAGAAGGAAGTTATCCGTGATCTCGGCGTTTTTAATCACCTCGAGGTCCTCATCACTCACCACAAGGTCGAGCTGGAACCAATCCAGCTTTTCTCGGTTTCTTTCAAAACGGATCGAAGACTTCCAGGTCCGGAGCTGAACCTGATCGTAGAAGATCGGAATTTTGAGTGGGGTGAGGGTCTGGTAGAACTGGGTGATCCCTTCCAACAGGGTATTCTTCGGGATCTGAAAAGTGATCCGTCGGTCTTCCTTATGATAAAAACTCGTCTTAAGTCCAGCTTCCGTGAAGCTATCGAGGAAGGCATAAAAGATCTTCTTAAAGGTCTTGGTCTTTAAAACAAAGACTTTCCGGAAAGCCGGATCAAAGAAGGAGAGCTCTTCTTCGTTCATGAGAAGATGAATCCACTCGCTCATGAGATGCTTTTTTGGATTGGAGTGGAGGTATTTTTTATGAAAGATCGTCTCCCGTTCAAAGTCCTCGATCAGGGTTCTGAAAAAGAGCAGGGCATCGTTTTTTGTCCGGAAGGATCCGGCCATCCCCTGCTCACTCACAAAGAGAAGAAAAGGGGTGGGCATGGGAACAAGTTTCTGATCCTGAGTGAAGATTTCAAGATCGAGGTTTAAAAAGCTCTTTCTTGCCGAAGAGTTAATAGAGAAGCGGTACTCCACATCCTCCACGGGAAACTCCGACCAGGGAGTGCCGTCGATGGAGAGCTCCACAAGGTCTTTTGATTCAAGCGGAAGAAAGATCCGGATATAGTCCTGAACGTCTCCGATGATGTCGGTGAGTTTTAATTTTGAGACAAGTTCTCTGAGTTCACTCGGAAGATCCAGGGCTTCGCCGGTTTTCCAGTTAAAAAGATAAAGAACATCAAAGAGCGAAACTTCACTGACAGTTTCGTTCTCATCTTTCCAGCTAAATAGATAAGTGTATTTTTCTTCAACGTAGAGAGAATCCCGGTACTCTTCAAGAATGGTCGCCGGGACAAGATTCACAAGAAGCTTTCCACGCCAGGCCGTCGGTGCCGGGAATTGGGCGATCTTCCGGGAACTTAATGTGTAGTTTAAGGAGGAGAAAGTCGAATTGGTTTTGGCTCCGTTGAGCTGAGGCGCATGTTTAATAAGAGTCCCGTAGCGCTCAGGAGTCACTCCATCCTGACCAATCATGGAAAGAGACAGAGGACGGGATAGATCCGGTCCCTTCTTATCCTGAACGTCAGAGAATTTAATCAGAAGGCTTGAGGTGTGGTGACAAGGCTGCGGGAGATTGCAGGAGCAGGTGGTGCTGAGCTTTCCCTTTTCCTCTTCTTCACTTTTTTTGAAGCTCACCTTGGCTTCGTAGCTAGTGTTATTTTCCGAGACAATGCCGGAGACGATAAAAAATCCTTCCAGGGATCCTTTCACAAAAGAAAGAGAGACCCGGCCCTGCTCCACCATTTTCTGACCTTGAAAAATGATGGCGGGATCGAAGGAGCCTTTAAGAAGATCGTTAAAATTTGAGACTGAAATATCCATCTTCACCTGAGAAAAAAGTAAAAGTTTAGTATATAGGAGAAATCAGCTCTTGGCCGCTTTTTGGGCACAAATGAAAAGGGCCGCTTCCGCGGCCCTCTAAATACTAGTTATCGAGATAAGATTTTAACAGCTTGGCCCGACTCGGGTGACGAAGCTTCCGAAGAGCTTTCGCCTCAATCTGTCGGATACGCTCTCGTGTCACGAAGAAATCCTGACCAACTTCTTCAAGGGTATGGTCAGACTTCTCACCGATCCCGAAACGCATCCGGAGAACTTTCTCCTCACGCGGTGTCAGGGTCGAGAGCACCGAACGGGTCTGCTCAGAAAGAGTCACACTCATCACCGCATCCGCTGGAGAGATGATCTTCTTATCTTCAATGAAATCCCCGAGTGAAGAATCTTCTTCTTCCCCGATAGGAGTTTCAAGAGAGATAGGCTCTTTGGAGATCTTAAAGACCTTTTTTACCTTATCCACGGAGAGTTCCATCTTCTCAGCGATCTCTTCCGGAGTTGGCTCACGGCCAAGTTCCTGGATGAGCTGACGGCTGGTACGTGCGAGCTTGTTGATGGTCTCGATCATGTGAACCGGGATACGGATCGTTCGACCCTGATCCGCGATGGCACGGGTGATCGCCTGACGGATCCACCAGGTAGCGTATGTGGAGAACTTGTATCCACGACGGTACTCGAACTTATCCACCGCTTTCATAAGACCGATGTTTCCTTCCTGAATGAGATCCAGGAACTGAAGACCACGGTTGGTGTATTTCTTAGAGATGGAGACCACGAGACGAAGGTTAGCTTCAACGAGCTGGCTCTTTGCCTTATCCGCTTTCTCTTCACCCTTAGTGATGATGTTGTAAACGTTTTCGATATCCTCAAAGACCATACCAGCGTCGATCTCAAGACGACGGAGCTTACGGAGGATATCCTCCTGAGTCCGGATCATCTGCTCGATCTTAGCGTCTGTGGTGAAAAGATTCCGTGCAAGTTCGCGCTTGTAGACATCGTCTTCAAGGAGGCGCTCGTACATCGTCTTATACTCATCACTTGTGTTCACTTCGAGGAATTTATAGATCCTGTCCTGCTGCTCATAGAGCTCGCGGAACTGAAGGTAGTAAGACTTTACCGGTTCAGTGAAGGAGTTGATGATCTTGCGGTTAAACGTGAGATCCACGAGTTCATCGCCGACCTTATTCATGACACCGGCCTCGTCTTTATCGAGCTTCTTGAGAGTTCCGTCCTCGTTCACGATGGAAGTGAGGAGGTCTTTAACATGCTCAACCACACCGAAGATGCGGTCGCGGGTTTCATGGATTTCTTTTTCTGAAGACTCATCATCGAGACCGCGGACGAGATCTTTAACGTACTCGTTTTGCTCTTCGGCTTGCTGAATCTTGGACTTCATCTTGATGATTTCTTCGAGGGCGTGCTTGGACTTTAAGCAGGAGAGAACGATTTCTTTTTCCCCTTCTTCGATTTCCTTAGCGATCTTCACCTCGCCTTCGCTAGTGAGGAGAGCCACGGAGCCCATCTTTTTAAGATAAAG
>CAZPFM010000142.1:0-6651 GCA_964585845.1 uncultured Bacteriovorax sp. | reverse complement strand
AAATTCTAGATTGTGATTCAATTGACTGACAAAAAACATCAAAAAGGCGCTTTAATGAACTTGTAAAATAATTCTGAAATTGTAACTGAACAGCACAGATACAAACAATGGCAGAAATGAACATGATTGAAAATGAAATCCAGTGAGTAAGAAAACCCAACTGAGAAGAACTTACTATAACCAACAACAAGTTAATCATCATCGAACAAAGCACGAGATTCTGAACCGTCGAAAATCTATCTTTAACGTTATCTAACTTAAGAGATCGATAGTGTGGGATCCAGTTAGGAAGCTCAGAGTATGATGCCATTAAATTTGATGCTATCGAATGAAACTGGATATACATCAAAGAGCTGTTATAAATCAGGACAAGAAGATCGATGAAGTAGAAGAGTCCAATCAATTGAATGAAACTATAAGGAACATCTGAAACTAAAGCGATATATATCCCAATAGGCAGCACCTTAATTAGACTGAGAAAAAGTGCCCATAGGCCTCTTACTTCCGGATATCGACAAAGCAAATTGAAAATTTGATTTTGTTCGGCCTCACCCGACACCTTATCAGGTTCATCTAGAACTTTTAGTGCTTTGAACTTTGGAAAACACTTATAAAAAAGGAATAGCTCTATTGGATGAAAGATAAAAAAAGCAAGAGTATCGATGAGCAAGCCAATTAAAACCTGATACCAGTTCAGATGAAAGAAAAAGACCATCGACGAAATCGCCAATGCAAACGAATAAAACATTCCCTTTAGGAAATACTTTTTCTAATGATTTCAGACAACATCCTTTGCAACCTAGACTACCGGATGCGGTATATCACAGCGGTGCGTGAAGTCAAAGGATTGACGCGGAGTGACTCCAAAAAATAGAGGAATATAATCAGAAGCTTTTGCCCGGATTACATTGAAGGAAGTCCAGCCTTTAGGGGTTAGATCTTCAAATAAAACTTCTTTTACTGAAAATTTAGCAGAGGCACTTTTGCCTTCGCCGTTTAGCCATTCAAGTAAGATGTCTTTGGAGCGCGAGTGAAGATAAAAATCCTGATGGTAGTCAGGGGTGTTTGAAAAGAAAGGTAGATCAACGGGAGCTTCTTCTCCAACAAAACCTAATCGTGTTAAAAATTCTTTTTCTGCCTTCTTTACAGCTTCGTTCAGGTTATATGCTGATCCAAAGCCATAAATATTGGCTTTACCCTCTTTAGAAAAAGCAAAAACTCCCACGACACTAACTTCAGGCTTTGTCGAAAAATTAACAACCTGGAAATCATACTCAGAAAGAACAGCTCTTAGTGAATATGAAATCGAAGAAGAAGGTAGATTTTTTATAGGCGTGTTTAGATACCAGGACTTCAATACTTCATTACGCTCTATTAATTCTAGATAGGCACTTTCAGAAGCTAACTTCGAATTCTTGTGAAGAGCAACTCCGTTGGAAATCGAGTATCTTGTATTTTCTGTACTATCAAACGGAATACAGCTTTTACTAGTTAGAACTGCGTATCTTTCAAGTAGTTCGTAGGCTGCGTACAAAAGTGGATCTTCACTAGTACTACTTGATGAGCCGAATACTTCAAGGCCGTCTTGACAACGAATAGCTATCCCAGCCACACGATAGTCACCATTTGCTTTTAACTTTTCTGCTTCACAATGAATTATCTCATGAGGCGGAAGAAAATTGTTTAACAGTTCCTTTATCATTACCAGCTCTTGAAATAGCGTTAAAAAGTTTAGAGTAATACTCATGCAGGCTCGAAGTGTATGAGGTCAAATTCTCAAGCTCCTGTGAAGTCCAATCAAATGTAAACAGTACATCTAGCATCTCTTCAGCATGTCCTACATCAAGTTCTACATGCTTAGATAACGCCGTTACCTCAGATGGCTTAATCCCAAGAGAATGATTCATTAAGTTCATCCATTTAGGGCCTAAATAACTTGTTAGAAATTCTGCATAATAAAAATAAAAAATATAATTCTTAGGTGTGTGAACCATAGATTTGTGTAGAAAGTCAGTAAACTCTTTAAGTTCAGGAACAATCGATACAGACTCGGAAAATGATTTCAAATCTTTTCTCGCCCACTCATCATGTCCTTTCTCTTCATGCCATTTCTCTTCAAATACTTTTGCGAAGGCAGTACCGGCATGATGAAACCTAGCTTCATTAATGGTTGCAATATTAGAGGCAAAAAGAACCTCAAGGTTTTTCAAGTAACAAGCGACGTGTTCACGTCCTAAGGTTCTATTAGTTGCTAATCTTACAAGTTCAGATTCTTTAAAGAGCTTATCGCACAACAACTGTACTTCTTTTGCATATTTCTTCTTGGACAATTTCATTTAATCCCCCTTCCCCCTTCCTCAGAAGAGGGAAGAAGGACTAATTCAGACAAAAACTAGATAGAACCGTGTGCAAATTTCTTTTTCATGATGCAACCCCTTTGGTTAGTTTGTGAGAAGGAGTCATTCCTTCTCGAGTGAATGTAAGCGTAAAATTTTCATTGAATACTCTCTGAGCATTCTTATTCAAAAACTTTGTCATGAGGATGTGAGAACCAAAGCGCTCACTTAGTGAGCTCCCGGTTGGCGTCCAGCCGATGCGGCTCAGTCGAGAGACTTGCTTTGTATTGGCCGGAGAGACTTCGCAGACAAGTTTGTCTACACCATGTTTTGAGCACGTGCGCTCAAGGAACTCAGAGAAGTGATTATTGAGATTATGGAATCGGTGCTCTTCAGCGACGAAGAGATAGCGAACGTAATAGGAGCTCCAGTCGAGAACATTGCAGATGCAAATGCCTACGACTTCCTCTCCTTTTTTCATTGAGAATATATCGCAATGGTTTTCGAGAAACTTTTCTTTACTGTAAAGAGAGGTCTCTTCAAGAAGATTTGTTCGGACATTCTCACTTGTTATAAGGAATGATCCCTCTTTGGATCTTAACTCACAGAACTCCTCATAACTAGAAAGGTTAAAAGAGTATTCTCCCACTTGGAACGGAAGATAATTTTTCCAATCCAGATTCCAGAGATTTTGTGTGAGTGAAAATTTCTTCGTGCTTGTGTTGTTCACTTAACATCCTTGTTGCGTGAATCTCTTCGTAGATTTCATCACGCACTAAAGATGTAAAAAGGTAAATTTTTCTTTACTCTTGAAACTTAACTAGTTTCCAGCCGTTGGGGTCTTGGTAATCGATAGACCAGGAAGTTTGTGCCAGTTTCTTTCGGATGTTTGATAGATGTACGTCTAAAGTTTTTGAGTTTACAGAAACTTTTTTCCAGACTTCATTTGTGATGAAATCTCGTGAGACGTATTTTTTAGGATGATTGAGGAGTTGCTGGAAAATTTTTGCTTCGATCACCGTAAGATTCTCTTGAAGGGCGGTGATCTCGTCATCGGCCATAGGACTTTTCTTCACATTAAAGTGACCCAAGGCCCGATTTACTTTAACGGCAAGATCGTTTTTCTTAAACGGCTTGATAAGGTAGTCCACTGCCCCCCATTCAAAGCATCGAGTGAGAATATCCATATCCTCCAGAGAAGATACGATGATTGTATTAAAGTCGATAAGAAGCTGAGGCTTATTTTCTGAAACCCATTCGATGAAGAATCCATCCGGAAGCTTCAAATCCGCTATGAAAAGATCCGGCGCAGATGTTAAGTTCTCTAGCTTTTGAGAGAGAGCATTAAGGGATCCAGCGATCTCAATCTTGTGATTGTCTGCGCTCAAGATATCTTGATAGATAATCGCACAGTCGACGTTGTCTTCCAGGATGAGTATATGGGCCATAGACAATAATACTCAGGACATAAGCTTTGAATGTCAAATAGATCCACTGCTTCTGCCGTGCGCAAAACTTCACAAACTCTTTCGCTCCTGATTCAATGAAGAAAAGGATTCACATGAAAATCTTCTTCACAATTGCCTCTCTCCTTTTCACCCTCTCAGCGTCAGCGGCAACCTTCGACTGTTTAGTAAAATACAACTATGAGACAGTCCTCATTGCTAACTTTTCACTCAATACCATGGAGTCAAAAAAATTCGGAGCGTTCGAAGACTACGAGTTCACTCTTAAGCACACTGGAAAGATTTTGAGCTTGAGCTCTACAATGCACTTGAACCCTCCCGCACCTATGCCGTGGGTGATCTTGAGAAGTCCCAGGACTTAGGACTTATTATCTGGAACCGGGAAAAGCTTATGGAAGTGAGCTGCAAAAAGACTATCTAGAAACCCTGATCAACTCCAAAGCGCTCAAGAACTTGCAGAATTTCCTGACGGTCGTGAGTTTCTTTTAAGTCACTTAAGGTCTCTCGTCTCTCATCCGGAGACATATTGGCCGTGTAGTTACGCAGGGCTTTTTCAAAGAGAATCGGCGAAGGCTCACTCGGACCTTTGAGTATTTCCCTCGACAGGTATTTCTTATTTTCCTCTGTGATATCTGAACTCAGGATCTCATCATAAACTTCATTCTTTGTTTCAGAAGAAAGTTGTGGATTAAAAAAATAGGATCGGGCGAGATTTAGGCCTTCAATTTCATCTTTTTCAATCGTCTCAGAGAAGCTTCGGAAGAGTTCCTCATGCTTTTCTACTCCCACCTGCCCGCCTCTATCCTCAGTAAAGGATTCAGATGCAGCTTTTTTCGGATCTTCCCGTGTCACGACCTTTTCAAAGGTTTCCTTTAACTCATTGGCATCGGTCTCAGTCAGAATCCGACCGAGTTCTTTGTCCGCAGTTTCAGAAGTTTCTGTGATCAACTGATAGCTTAGGAAACCGAAAAAAAAGAGAAAGACGATGACGAGAAACTTCATTTGTCCTTATTGTTTGGTTGCTGGGTGAGGCACTCGTTAACTATCCCCGGCAACTCTCCAAAGTAATCTCCCTCCCGGAAGGAGAGCGGATGAGTATTTGAGCTCTTATGGTAGTCCCTCAGATAGGATTTCAGACGGTGGATAGGACCAGCAATCCGGTGTGAAAGGATAAGACCCAAAAGAAGAACACAGGCCGTGGTCAAAACGGAGCAGATAATAAAGATGATAAATAGCTTTTGGCTCTGAACTTCGAGGAATTTAAAATAAACATGCTCAGATCCAAGGCCAATATCAATACCCAGCTTTTCCAGCTGCCAGAAGAAATAGTGGTGGGCCGAGAAGAAAACAAAAACCGGGGCCAGAGAAATAAGTGTCATCCATCCCATGATTCGAAATTGGAATGTCGGATTGACGAGAAACTGACGCCTTTTGAAATGTTTTTTCACCGAAGCTCCTGATCTTTATTAGACATATTGTCTCAGATAATTCGACAATATTTAAATAAATATTAAGCCCTTTTCCGACTATTCTCGTGAGGTATTATGCTTCGACTTCTTTTCCTCGTTGTCTTTCTCTTCCCTCGTCTGGCCCTTGCCGGTGAGAAATCCCTCTATGATTTTATCTGGCTCGATCCTGATAAAAAAGTTTACGTTCTTCAGAACAAACTCTTTCAAAAAAAGTATAAGGTCTATTTCGACCTCGGTTACCTGAGTAATGAATCTGCTAAGTTTCAAAACACCACAGGTTTTCAGGGAAGAGTCGGATGGTACCTGGCCGAAGAATGGGGAATTGAAGCGATTTATAACCATTACAACAGTACCAATAACGATGACTTTAAAAGTGTTCAAATCGTTAACGACCAGGTTCCCTTCATCCGCCGCTTCAACAATCAATACGGATTACTTCTTATCTGGTCTCCCTTCTACGGGAAGATCAATACGTTTAACCGAATCTACTACTTTGACTGGTCTTTTGGCGCAGGGATCTCGAAAGTAAACGCAGAAAGTAACCTGAAAACCTTTGAGAACAGTCCAACAAAGCTCATCCTGGATAATGAAACCTACACAGGAGCCCTGTTAAAAACGAATGTGAAATTCCACATTAAAGAGAACCTTCATCTGGGCATAGGTTATCTCAGTACCTTGTACAATGCCCCAAGCCCGAAGAACCCGAAGTCGGATAAACTCCGGACAAATACGGATTTCATCCTGAGCATTGGCTTCTCCCTTTAAGGACAGAAAATGAAACTACTTCTTATTCTATTCTTCAGCGGAGCACTTCAGGCGGCGAGCTTTCATGAGCGCCTCTCGAAGATGGGTTACCATTTCTCAGCCCTTTCAACGATCTTAAAGCAACATTCCAAGAATCCTGCGAGTTCAAATGATGACCGGGCCCTGGAAAAGATTGTCCGAAAAACAGGGCCGGATGTCCTCGAAGACTACCGCTTTCAGACACTCTCCAATTTCAAAGCGCCGGTAGCAAAGTTTGCCATAGCCAGGAAGCATTTCTCAGCGGGCAAAATGGATGAAGCTCTCATTTCCGCAAAACTTATTCCGGATGATCACTGGCTCTACCCGGAAGCACAGATGCTCATGGCCCAGGTTTACAATGAAAGAAAGGATATTCGCCGGGAACTCGCTCATTATAAAGAGTGCTCAACGGAAGCCGCCAAGAGAGTCTCCGGTGATGATGAGTACCACTTTCAGATCGTCATGGAGGTCTGCGCGGCCAACCACGCCCGGGCCCTGTTCCGACATGGTCATACTAAAGCTGCTCTCGAGGAGATGAATCGTTTCCCGAAAGATTCCTACCTCTGGCCCTATCTTCTTTTTGAACGGGCGTGGCTC